>VGTJ01000131.1 GCA_016874775.1 Deltaproteobacteria bacterium | reverse complement strand
GGTTTCTGCAACTCTTGCGGCAGAAAAAAAAACGCGCGCTGGACTCTGCCCGCCCTCCGGCGGTGGCTCAATCTCCTTTTCAACTTTACCCAGTGTCCACAGTGTCGAACGTATCACCTTGCGCAGCGCATTCCGCTCTTTAGTTCAGCATAATCTACTTAACGGAGTAGTAGTAGTAGTCGGCCCTGAAAAAGTCAGGTCACAGGCACTGGGAGTGGATGGGCGACAAAATGGCGCCAGAGTTTCTTGAGATTCCAAGCCGCACCACTCAGCAGAGTGTTGATCCGATCGCCGACTTTGCCAAGCAGATAATTCCGATTCATGCCGTGATCATGTTTGGTGTGGCCAATCACCGGCTCAATCGCTGACCGGCGGTTGAGCAACTTACTCAAGAGCGGCGTGAGATTCCGCCATCCGGTAATGTACACCGCCACGCCCTTGGGATGATAGCGCTGCCCACGAAAGCCCTTATCGACAAACACTTCCTCGGGTCGGGTGCCCGTCAAGCGCTTGACCTGGGCTAGCGCCGGTTTCAAAGTCGCTCCATCATACGGATTGTCATGCACCGCATCGATTCCGACAATCCAGTTGTTCTGCGACGTGGTGACGATCGGCACTTTGCACCCAAACTCGTAGTGCTTCTGGGCTTTGCCTTTGGCGATACACTCGACCTCTGGAGCATGCACGCTGTAGACCTTGCCATGATCCGTGCGTTGCTGCGTGAAGATCCGCTGGGCGACACTCACGACTTGTTCCTGTTTGGGTGCGAGCTTTAACTTCCCCCGTTCCACATTGCGCAGCACCCGCCCCAAATACGTGCGCAGTTTGCGGGTTTCTCGTCGGGCGCGTTTGCGTTGCCGCGCAGCACCATAGCGCCCTTGATTCACTAAGGCCCGCTTGCTCAGCCGTACATAGCTTTGGCGTAACTTAAAGTTACAACACCGCGCCACCCGGACTAGGGCTTGCCGCGCCTTGTGATACAACCGCGCATCGGTCGGAAACGCGATCGCCTTCTCCTGCACCGTCGTGTCCACATTGACCCGTTTGAGCTCTGCCGCCGGGAGCAGGGCTTCCCGTTGCGCGGCCGCTAAGGATTCTTTGAGCACCTTCTCGCTGCCCTCGACTCCCACGCGCTGGCGCCACTTCACTAAACTCGTCGGATCACACGGCCACTCGTGCATAAAATAGGCTTCCCCACAAAAATACTGCCAGTACGGATTCTCCACCCAACTCGCCACCACTACCTCATCACTCACATTATAGAGGTATTTCAAATAGTGCAGACCGACGAGCAATCGCGTTGGGAGCGCGGGGCGTCCCATCTCGACAGCATACAACTTGCCAAATTGTCGCTCAAATTGTCCCCAGTTCACTACGTTGGCTAACCGAGACAGGGGATGGCTCGCATTGAGGAAGTCCTTCAACAACACGTCTCCGGGACGCGCCACCCGATTCTTTGGCTTTCTCCACTTCATGAAATCACCAGCTTTTGTCCCCTTCTGCTCATTTCCTGGCGATTCTAGCCCATCTGTTTGTCGCTGGCGTCCCCACTGATCCTACGCTTTCGCCTTTTTTCAGGTTCGACTACGTAGTGAGTTGTTTTGCGGCGTTCTGTCCGGCAACAAGAACGCCGCCTTGATTATTCAGGACAGAAGATTTCCTGCTTTCTGGGTCCAGGCGTGGTCGCTCGATGCGACCTCGGCGCGATTCTCAGCTAACCCATCACTGACAAGAAATGCCTCTTCATAAGGAATCGATGACGTGTTCGCCAAGAGCTGAACGGTGACGTTGTTGTTCCTCACTCCGCCAGTGGCAACGCCACCGGCACCTTGCACGATCGCCGCTGGTGCATTCCCAGAAGAAGAGTTCCACGCCAGCGCAGCCGTGAGGGAATTCCCGCTCGTCGCAACACCGTCCATACCAACCGCCCCAACAAGGCGGAGAGCGTTCTTGCCACAATCAGCAACACGGTTATGCACAAGGGTGAAGAAGCTAGCATTGCTGTGTGCTTCACCGACGGCACCTTGCGCAAGGATACCGATAGGGCTGCCAGTAATGACGTTTCCATCAGCTCCCGCGTGGACAGACGTGCCGCACGGAACTTTTTCTCCTAAAGGAAACGCTCCAATCACACTCAATCCAAACTGCTTGTTATTACGCAATGTGTTATCGGCAATCGTCAAGCGCAACTGGTTTTGCGATGGGCCAAAAGATCCGCAAAACAACAAGCCGCCACGCTCGCTGTCTTCAATGGTATTACGTTGCACCAGCGCTTCAAACGATACGCCGTCGGGCTGAGAGAAAAAGCAGATGAATGCCAGTCCATCAGCAAAACACTCGCGCATCGTATTGTCGGAGACAACAAGGCGATTGCGGTGCCCGCTCCGTGCCTCAGCGAAAATGTGATGCCCTTGTCGAGCACCGACCCCACGTGGCAACGAGGGTTCGAAACGTTTGCGTCCGTTCGAGAGAAATTCACAATGAGAGACAGTCACATCAGTGACACCGCAAAGATAGATGCCGTGACCACCATGTTGACTGATCGTACAATCGTGAATAGTTGCTGACGAACCTGGAGGAACCGCCACACCGTGCCCACCACCGTTACTCACAGTCAGATGACTCAGCGACGAAAAGTCACTAAGCGTGATTACAGACAAATCCGTTCTGATCGGATTAAAAGATGGGGCAAACTGCCCCTCTCCGTCGATGCAACAAGCATGTTTGTCGGCTCCGATCACTGACACTCCAGGTGGAATGACTAATGGCAGCTGTTCTCCAGTACGGGTTGGCGAGTATTGTCCAGTCTGGACCAAGACAACATCTCCAGATTGGGCAAATGAGAGTGCTTTGGTGATTGATGTGGCATCAGCTTGAGAATCGGTAGGGTGAACAATGATGGTACGCATAGCCCCCTCCAGACACGCGTTGAGAGAAAAATCACAAAAAAAGGCCCGAATGACAACATTCGGGCCAGGGCTCAAGACGGCGGGGTTCCCACAACTCCGAACGTCTCTACGCGTCAGGCAGCCTACCGAACTCCGCTTTGGGGGTCAATACCTTTTCTCACAAAAAGAGAAATTCCTTGGAGAAACTGGGACAACGTTTGCACAAAAGTAGAACATTCTGCTAATTTTCGTCGATGCAATTAAGCAACACTATTTTAACTCCACGAACCGTCCGCCCAGTAAGGAGTTTTTTTTAAAAAATCTTTTCCCAAATGCTATTTCTCTCTTGACGCATTTCTTATTGTTTGTTAGAAAACAGTTTGGAAGTGAGATCCGCCTAGGGCTCGTTAACCGTAGTAAGGGGTTCCCGAACCACGACAGGCGCTAGGGACAAGGCATGGGAAGGGTTGTATGCTCCCAGGCACTGGCAGCCTGAATACTCAGGAGGTCACTATGGCAGCTAAGAAAGCCGCGAAGAAGCCGGCGAAAAAAGCCACCAAAAAGAAATAACGTCTTTCACCTTTAGTTACTCCTTAGGCGGAGGACTCAACGGAAAAGGCCCTGAACCTCAGGGCCTTTTCTTTTTCTCTGCGTGCCGCTATAGGGACGGAATCATGGCAAGCGATCCCACAGATAAACTTCCTCGTATTAAAGTCTCCAGTGCCTATCCTGGCGAGTGGTACATCGTCGAAGTCGACGGCGGCGACGGTGCAGTGTTCATGGAACTTCGCCGCCCAGTCGGTGAAGAGTCTTCAGACGTTTTCCATCTGGAGATTAAGACGTCAATTCAGCGGTTCGACGTCAAGAGTGCCAAGACCGGTGGAGCCGCCCACACCCATGAGGGTGTTGAGTCAGTGCATCTGACTTTTAATAGTCCATCGACAGTATGGCCAGATTTCGTTCGCTGCATTCAAGCCATTGCCAGTATTTTCGACGAACTCCCAACGACGCCACTCGATCGCGAGAAAGTTCGTGAGCACTTCTTCAAGAATAAAAAATAGCCGGTAACGCGTTCTTGGCTTGAACTCTTACCGTCCCCCTTCAGCAGCGTGCCCTTTCTGCGTTCGCACAACCACATCGTCTCGCCGTGTTTCCACACGTACACTTCGGTAGCGATCCGACGGTAAGGTCGAACGATAGCCGAGCGTGTATTGCTGGCGTAATTCGCGCGAAATGGCCTGCACTGCAGCGTCAAGTACAGACCGACTCCCCATTACATCAGCCGGGTTGAGTAAGAAGTGTTCCCCTCCGGTTTCGCTACTGATCTGACGTAAGATGTGAGAATCCACTCGATCATCTCCTATGCCACTACCGACAACCGCAAAGGGGCCAATCATAATTGATGGACCACTAATCCCACCGCCCCCTTGAGGATTACCAATCCCAATGGTGTAGAGGAGAACGCCGGAACGGCGTGCCGCATTCGTGACCTGATCAAGCGACGTAAAGCTTCCGGTATCGATCCCATCTGTTACCACAATCAACGCCTTTTTCTGATTCTGCCCAGTCTTGACGCGACGTAACCCATCAAGCACTGCATCATAGAGCGACGTACCACCTACTGGCCGCAGCAAACTAACGGCCTGCATCAAGAGGGTCCGGCTGTCAGTAAAATCCTGGAGGAGAGAAGGCTGCTGGTTGAACTCAGCAATAAACACTTCGTCTCGAGGGCGAATAGACTCAATAAAGCGACGCAATGCTTGCCGAGCCCTTTCGATCTTCGTCTTCATGCTGCCACTGGTATCGACAATCAATCCCAGGCTCACTGGCTCAGTATCGCCAGTGTTAAAGTAGGTAATCTCTTGTGGAACTCCATCTTCATATAAAGTGAAATCGTCCCGCTGCAACCCAGGGATATAGCCACCTTGGGGATTTGTCACAGTAACCGTCACTGCTTGCGGCGCACGGACGTCTTCGTTTTGGCGGCGCGGTGGAAGTTCTGGCTGCGAACGTGGTGGCAGTTCCGCCTGTCGCCGTGGTGGTTCAAGCGACTCTTGTTGTCGTTGGGACGGAATTTCTAGCACTTGCTTCCCTGAACGCGTAGGCTTCTGCGGAGCTGGGAAGGGAGAGGGTTGCTGTGATGGCGGAGTGGGTCGTTCTCCTTGCCAGTCGTCATCCGTTCGCGACCCTTGCCATTCTTCACGCGAAGAACGCTGCTGAGCAAAGAGCGTGGTCGCTGCAAAGACGGTCAGGAGCGTTGCCACCAGCACACTGGTTAATCTGTTCGTGCCCATGACGGTATCCTCCTAAGGGGGAGATTAGACCCTTCTGTTAAGAGGAACAAGCCGGTATCACAAAAGACTCGCTAGTCGATGGCGCTTGACCCTAGAGGCGCTTCCCTCTATGACGATGCCCGCAGTAAAGGACTCAGCATGATCATCACGCATCGTGGTATTACTCCGACGATTCATCCGAGCGCCTATATCCAACAGAGTGCACAAGTCATTGGCGATGTCCACATCGGCGAGGAATCGAGTGTGTGGTTCAACGCTGTGGTACGGGGTGATGTCTGCTATATCCGCATCGGCGCACGTGTGAATATCCAAGATAATGTCACTATTCATGTTTTTAGTGGCGGCATCCCAACGATTATCGGAGATGGGGTGTCGATCGCACATAATGTCGTTGCCCACGCCTGCACCATTGGCGCTTTTACCTTAGTAGGAATGGGAGCGATTGTCCTTGATGGTGCAGAAGTTGGCGAAGAGTGCTTAATTGGCGCAGGGGCTGTCGTTTCCCCCCGCAGTAAAATCCCTCCCCGTTCCCTTGTTCTCGGGAGTCCGGCGAAAGTCGCTCGGCCACTGAAACCGGAAGAAATTGCCACACTCCATCGCACGGCAGAGAACTATGTTCGTTTTGCTCGTGAGTATATTGATCAACGTATCCCGTAATCCACAGGGCAAAAGAACTTGTTCCCGTCAGTGAGCAGTCGCATGATGCTTCCGCGAAACCGCTGCTGGCTCCACGCCATATTCGCTGGGGTCGTTTTGCTCAGCAGCATAGGCGAAGTTCGGGCAGACCGTCTGGCTGATATTCGCGCGCGCGGAGTCCTTCGCGTTGGTGTCAGCGGCGATTACCGACCATTTAGCTTCTGCGCAGAGAACACAACTGATTGTGAAGGATTCGACATCGTGGTTGCACATCGCATGGCTACAGATCTCGGGGTACAGTTAGCCCTAACCCGCTTCCGTTGGCCAGAACTCCTGGACGATCTTCGCGCCAACACATTTGACATCGCAATGAGCGGTATCACTATTCGTCCAGAGCGCCTTCTGCACGCGACTTTTACCCAACCTTACACTATTGCCGCAGCAGTTGTGTTGGTTACCGATGCGAAACGATTTACCTCGTTGACTGCGGTTGACCGGCCAAACATTCGCCTCGCAGTTAATGCGGGTGGCCATCTTGAACGGGTTGCACGGGCACATTTTCGTCACGCGACCATCTTACCGACCGCTAAGAATCTCTCTTTGCCAGATCTCGTAGCTTATCAACAGGCGGATGCGTTACTCACAGATTCGCTTGAAGCTCCGCACTTTCTTGCCGCCCATAGGAGCTTGCGTGCGCTCCCAGCTTTTGGCCGTGATCGCAAAGCCTATATGGTCCGTCGAACCGACAGCGAATTACGGGAATGGTTGGAGCACTGGCTTCTTGCTCGTGAAACAGATGGCTTCCTCAACGCACTCCGTACCCGCTGGGTGAAGAGCGAACAAGGAGTGAAATCCATCCATTGTCGGCGCTGTTTGCTCTGCTGGATGTTCGCTTAGCACTGATGCCGGCGATTGCTGACTATAAACGCCGCTACAGCCTCCCGGTCGAGGACATCCCAACAGGAACAGGCAGTACTGCAACATGTCGCAGCTCAGGCGCGCACGTTGGGCCTCGACGAAAGAGCCGCACAGCATGTCTTCAAGGTACAGATCGCGCTTGCAAAAGAAGTACAGCAAACAGCCCTGCAAAACCCACTGGACGAGAACGGCATCCCTTCATGGGCGCGGGGGCTAGACCTCAACAACGATCTCCGTCCTGTACTGACAGAACTGAACGACCGGATCGTCCGCGAGTTAGCGCGAGCCGCTATACATTTACAGGATCATTCTTTGCTGCAACGCCTCACAGACGAAGAGGTCACTATGGGTGGCGTTTCTGCGACAGGAAAACAACACCTCACGGAGGCGCTGTTGGCAGTCGGAAACGGAACGCGGCAAGAGGAACATCGCTGAGGGGTGAGCTCTTACGACCTTCTCATCCTGGTTTATTTCTGCTCCAACTCTTCAGCAAATCCCTTAGATCGCTGCACTGCGCGCTCATACTGGCCAGGAGTGAGACGCCCACGCATGAGCTCAATGCGCAAAAAGAGAAAATAGGTTTGGATAACATCTTGGCGACAGTAGCGGTGAATGTCGAGGAGCCTTTTGTCTTGCCACAATTGCTGGACCATCGAGCCGTCGATCTCGGTTTTTCCCGGCAAGCCAATTAGCTTCGCTATGACATTGAATCCGCCACGTAAGCGATGAACACCGTGGTTGGTGAGAAAATCATACAGGTCGTAATGACCTTCTTCGGCGTAGCGGTTGCGGTGTTTTCCGCCAAAATAGCGAGGAGCTGAGCATCCATACTTGAGCGCTTGCAGTTCTAATACCGGTAAATCGAAGTTCCGGCCATTAAACGTCACCAAGGTGCCGGGGAACCGTTCGAGTCGGGCCCAAAAGCTTCGGACAATCCCATCTTCGCTGTATTCACCTTCATCAACAGTTTCAACTGCGGTCAGAATACGTTCTTCATTTACCTGCCCAATAGCGATTGAAATTGGAATGTGGAACGAGAGGGGGAAAAAGTCGTTTCCCTGTTCCTGCCGGAGTTGCTGTTGAAACCGGGAGTAGGCTTCCTCGGCAGAGAAATTCTCGTGCGAGAAATACACTTCTCGCACTAACTCCTTGTTGATCCGAGTTTCAATGTCGACGATCGTGTACCGCATAGCATTCCTTAACAAAGCGGAGAAGACCTGTTCGCCGAGAGAAGCGCTCCCCCTTCATTGTCGGGCGCAAAGCGATTCTGTTTTCGGCGCATCGTCCGCGGGCAGAACAAAAACCTCACCGCAGCACGTTACTGAGCAATGAACTTGACAGAGTTTCCTTCTTCGACCCGTCGCGCTTTGCCGTCGTACATCAACAGATGCAAATGCGCGAGAGTTTCAAATGTTGCCGCCATCGTATGGAAGATAGGCCGATCTTGAGGCAGGCCAAAAACTTCCAGTGCTACGTCATACGCCGTTCGTGCATGTCCGCGCCGAATTGTATCAAGAATCTCCTGCAATCTATATCTGTGATGTTGGATGATTTGCTGCGCACGATAGCGGTGGTCTTTAAATACTCCTCCATGTGCAGGAAGGACCAAGTCAACATCGAAGGGCTGCACTTTTTGTTGAGAATTAAGAAAATCTTGGAGCGGATTGTCTGGTCCAAAATAATAGACCCCAACGTGTGGCGTAATCTTTGGTAACAGATGATCCCCAACAATGAGTACCTTGTCCTGAGGCAAATAGAAGCAACAATGTCCGGACGTGTGTCCTGGCGTCCAAATCACTACCACTTCCCGTTTTCCAACATGCAACACATCACCATCATTGAGGTGGTGGTCAGGCTGCACCGGCGAGTACAACGTTCCGAAATACCGGCCAGGGGTGGGCATCGCACCAGGGGAATCAGGGAGGGGTACTCCATGAGAACGAAAAAAAGCGAGCGCTTCAGGTAACGGCGTATGGGATTGCATACGTTCAACCCGGGGAACTTCGAGCGCATGGAGGAACACTGTTGCGCCAGTCAGCTCCTTATACAGCCGCGAAGTACCAAAGTGGTCGGTATGATGGTGCGTACAAAAAATTTGCCGAACCGACGTCAGCGGACATCCCACTTGAGCCAACGCCGTTTTAAAGGTCTCAATGCTTTCCTCACTATGCATGCCGGTGTCGATCAGCGCCCATTCGTCGCCATCGCGCACCAGATAGACATTGACGATGCTGGGCCGCATCGGTAACGGCAAATAGAGTTGATACACACCGGAAGCAACCTCATGGATCTTTGTATCCATAACCTTTACTCGTGTACGCGATCCTTCACCGGAAACGTCGCTTTGATTTTGACTTTCCACCGTGCCACCATGCCATCCTCAACTTGGGCAGAAATATCCGTGAGTTGTACCTGGTAAATCCCACTGATAGCTACAGCCGCACGAGCAATAGCAAGCGAGACCGCGTCCTCAATACTCGTTGATGATGCTCCAGTCAGTTCAATCGTTTTCTCAACCATACGACCTCCTTTGTCGCTGAATAGCAACGACAAGTTCCTTACCTGTACTCCGTCGAGATCCTGTGTTTTCGCCTATATATTCTCACTATTGTCGCCCTGCGCGTTGGGGGGACGTTATCTCTGCTCGCAGTTCCGTGTGTGGCGGGACAACGACCTCCGCGGGCGCACCAAGAGTAGTCAGGCGCATCTTGAGAGTGTGTTGAAAATGCGCCAAGAGTTCTCGTTCTTGTTCTTCTGTCACATCTTCAACCAAGCGCTGGACAAGCAGCCCATTTAAGCTGGCCATCAGGAGCGCAGCTTCTGCCTGCGGTTGAACAGTAGCAGCGAACACACCGCGGACTTTGCCACGCTCAAGAATCGACGCCAACAGTTCACGGTACACATGATAGAGTTGCCGGACTTGCGACACCAGCTCTGGGCTATTGTCATCGCCTCGAACGACCTGTCCGAGAAAAAATTTGACGGAAGAGAGATGCTCCGCAACAAATTCGTAGTAATCGTTGATCAGACGTTCAAGTTGATCACTCTCAGTGAGTCCATCAAGACCTTGATCGAGAATCTCATACGGCGCAAGAAAATGTTGGAGCGCAGCGTGAAAGAGCTGCTCTTTACTCTCAAAGTGCCACAACACCAGCGCTTTGCTCACGTGCGCGGCGCGCGCCACTTGAGCGAGAGAGGTTGCGCGAAAGCCTTGCATAGCAAAGAGGCGCGCTGCGACTTCTAGAATCTTTTCACGGGCACCCATAGGGCAGCACGGTAGGGAAAAATTTTTTCCCTGTCAACGCACGAAGGGCTTGTCAAAACAAAGGCAGTCATATATGAGCCCGACATGGCCGCCATGTACCTGCGTGCCGGGGTTTGGCTGGGGATAGTGGTTAGTGTGGTGTGCGGCGTTGCCCAATCCCGTCTGGACTCATTTTTTCGAGATCTCCTCCCCCCCCCGATGCGAGAACTTTCTCATCCAGTGCTTCCTCGACAAACAAGAGTTGGTAATTATCTTCATAGTGAAGTGCAGTTCCCCGTTCCCCCACCCGAAACTCCCCAAAGTAGGCAATTTTCCACGACAAACGCCATCAACGATTCACAGACCGTGTTCACTCGCGAGATGAAAGAATTGTTCAATGCACGAAGGCGACTGTCACGCTATGATCGAGTTATTGCTCGCCATGCGGAAGAAGCAGGGTTTGATTGGCGATTTGTTGCGGCGTTGATTTTTGAAGAATCACGGTTTGATCACCGTCGTGTGAGTAGCGCGGGGGCATCCGGCCTGATGCAACTCATGCCCTTCACTGCACAACTTGTTGGCTTAAAAAACATCCAAGATCCACATGCAAACATTGAGGCTGGAGTGAAATACCTCAGCTTTCTTTCACGTCAATTTCAAGATGGACGCCCGCGTGACCGTCTCGCTCTCATTCTGGCGAGCTACGTGATGGGACTGGGGCATGTCGAAGACGGGCAACGAATCGCACGGCTTCAAGGATACGATCCAGATTGTTGGGGTGAGTCGATGGAGCTCATCTTACCTTTGTTAGAAAATCCGACATATCACAGCAAGACACTGTACGGATACGCCCAAGGACGTGAGGCCGTTCGCTATGCGAACGCTATTCTTGAACGCTACGATGTGTATTCGCAGCTTGTGGAGCGGGACTTCTCACCAGAAGAAGTCCCGGCACCATCTGACAGTCAGGCAGCCTCAGCAGTCGCAGGCTGACCAGTAAACGACAGCTGCTTACCATCCCAGTCGACAACAACACGCGAATGTTCGCGAATCTCGCCAGCTAACAGTTTGCGACCAAGCGTCGTTTCAATCTCGCGTTGCAGTAACCGCTTGAGAGGACGTGCGCCATACGTTGGGTCATACCCAGTAGTCGCAAAGTACTCTTTCGCTGCCTCGGTGAGTTCGAGTGTGATATGGCGCTCAGCCAACCGTTTGCGCAGGCGTTCAAGCTGAATGTCGACAATCGACTTGAGATGCTCGCGAGCCAAGCTGTGGAACACCACAATATCGTCAACACGGTTGAGGAACTCGGGTCGGAATTGCTGTCGGAGTGCATCTAGCACAGACTGTTTCATCCGTTCATAGGCATCCGAATCTGTGTCACCGCGATAGCCCAGAATTAACTGACTGCCAACGTTCGAGGTCATGATCACTGCCGTATTCTTGAAGTCGACCGTACGGCCATGACCATCAGTAAGCCGTCCATCATCGAGAATTTGCAACAAAACGTTGAAGACATCGGGATGGGCTTTCTCGATTTCATCGAACAAGATGACCGAATACGGTCGTCGTCGAACCGCCTCGGTCAGTTGTCCACCTTCATCATAGCCAACATATCCCGGAGGGGCACCAATTAAGCGCGCCACGGTATGCTTTTCCATGTACTCTGACATATCGAGCCGCACCATGTTCGCTTCATCATCGAAGAGGAACTCCGCCAACGCCCGCGCCAGTTCGGTTTTCCCCACACCCGTCGGACCAAGGAAAATAAACGAACCAATCGGACGGTTCGGATCCTTCAGACCGGAGCGGGCACGAATCACCGCATCGGCAACTACCTGGACGGCCTCGTCTTGCCCAATGACACGTTTATGCAGATGTTTATCCAGCTGCAAGAGCTTTTCCTTCTCACCTTCAAGCAACTTCACAACAGGGATACCTGTCCAGCGTGAAACTACCGCGGCAATGTCATCCTCGTCGACATGGTCTTTGATAAGACGTGCACCACCTTCTCCGGCGGTCTCAATCATCTTTTCCAGCTCGGGAATATCTTTGTATTGCAGTTCGCTCGCCCGCGCGAGATTGTATTCTCTACTATCCGGGCGGCTCACCTTGTCGAGTTCCTGACGTGCGGCCTCTAACTTTTTTTGGAGTTCGGCGACACCACCGAGCGCGCCTTTCTCTCGCTCCCATTGCGCACGCAGTCGATGGTCCTCTTCTTTCAGATCAGCAAGTTCTTTCTCGAGTTTGATCAAGCGTTCGCGTGATGGTTGGTCAGTTTCTTTACGCAACGCTTCACGCTCGATTTCCAGTTGCATCACTCTTCGTGATACTTCATCCAACTCTGTCGGCATCGAATCGATTTCCGTGCGTAGTTTCGCCGCAGCTTCATCGATCAAGTCGATTGCTTTATCTGGCAAGAAGCGATCGCTAATGTAACGATGTGATAGGATGGCCGCGGTGACAAGCGCAGCGTCTTTAATCCGTACACCATGATGGACTTCGTACCGCTCACGCAGCCCGCGGAGAATTGAGATGGTATCTTCAACGCTCGGTTGATCGACCAACACCGGCTGGAAGCGCCGCTCCAAGGCACGGTCTTTTTCGACATATTTGCGATATTCGTCGAGCGTCGTCGCACCAATGCAGTGCAACTCGCCACGCGCCAGCATTGGCTTCAGCAAGTTGGAAGCGTCCATCGCTCCTTCAGCCGCACCAGCACCGACAACCGTGTGGAGTTCGTCAATAAAGAGAATAACTTCACCGTCAGATTCCTGGACTTCCTTGAGTACGGCTTTGAGGCGCTCTTCAAACTCACCACGGAATTTCGCACCGGCAATCAGCGACCCCATATCAAGCACGATGAGTCGCTTGTTCTTCAAGCTCTCCGGAACATCACCACGAATGATACGTTGGGCCAATCCTTCAACAATCGCCGTCTTCCCCACTCCAGGATCGCCAATCAGGACAGGATTGTTCTTGGTCCGGCGGGATAAAACTTGCACGACGCGGCGAATTTCTTCATCACGACCAATGACTGGATCAAGTTTTCCCTGCGTCGCGAGCTTGGTCAGATCTCGTCCATAACGCTCTAACGCTTGGTAGGTCGTCTCCGGATTCGGACTCGTGACACGTTGATGCCCCCGTACTTTCTGTAGCGCTGTCATGAAACGTTCACGCGTCAATCCGAGAGACTTCAGAAGTCTACCAATGTTGCCACTCTCGCTCAGCATCGCCAAGAGTAAATGCTCGACGCTGACATACTCGTCTTTGAGCTCTTTTGCCTCGTCTTCGGCTTGCGTCAAGGTGCGAGACAGCCGTTGTGTGATGTAGACTTGTTGAGCACCCGCACCTGGCCCTGACACCTGAGGAATCCGGGTGAGTTCTTGTTCGACTCGCTCACGGACCGCGCTTGGCGCGATCCCGGCAGCTGCGAGTAAGGCAGCCGTTAATCCTTCAGTCTCTTCGCAGAGCGCAGCAAGGAGATGTTCCACATCCACACTCTGGTGGCTGCGCCTCGTCGCTAATGCCTGTGCATTGCGCAGCGCTTCTTGCGATTTTTCAGTGAAACGATTGAGATCCACGAATTACTCCTTCTCTCTCTGCTCTGCTGCCGCCCTGGACGATGAATTATCCCTGAACGTGAATTTTGCGCGGCTTTGCTTCTGCACGGAGAGGTACCTCAATCGAGAGGACGCCATCTCGATAAGAAGCGGTGACCCCATCAGCTTGAACCGGTTTCTTCATGCGAAATACGCGCGCAAAACGTCCATGGGGCCGTTCACGGTGGAGATAGCGTTCCCCCTCTTTCAAGGTTGCCACTTTGCGCTCGCCTTTTACGGTCAGCATATTCTCCTTGACCTCTACGGCTACAGTCTCTGGCGCCATACCAGGCAACTCAATCGTAAATGTATAGCCTTCGGCGGTTTCACTCACATCAACAGCGGGATTCCACCCCTCGCCACTTTTTTGTGGATACGTATGCTCTCGCAGAGTGTCGTTCACGAGGGTAGAAAAGTGCCTATGTACCTCTGTCAATTCGTGGAATGGATCCCAATGGGTGAATGTCATGTAACGACCTCCTCTTGTCTGCATGTGAGATAAAGGTAAGTCGTCGCAACCAGGTGTCAAGGGAAAAGAAAACTACGAGTGATATTTTGTAGAAACAACAGAGAAAGAGAAAGATTTTGCTCCACAGGGCTTGCGGGGCAGAAGATAGTGATTACCTTCCCAAAGAGGGGTTATGTTGTGTAGTTGCTGAAACGATCGTTCACTTCTTGGTGGATATAGAAGATCGCTTTCCCAATTTGATCAGCGGTCCAGGTAATACAGGGAAAATCTGGATAGGTCATATACCCACCTGAGAACACCTCATTCCGATTCCCATTGGGACCAAAGAAATAAATTGTGGTCCCACGGGTGATCCCATGCCGCGTCGGACCGAAATCAATCGTGAGTCCATTTTTTCCCAGTATATCTCCAGCTCTCAGAATATCATTCCAACTATCGAGCCAAAAAGCATAGTGATGCAGCTTGCCATTCGGGCCTTTGACAAAAGCGATATCATGAGCCTTGTTCGAACAGAACAGAAACGCCGCTAGTAATTCTTCGTTCCCAGGGCCAGGAATAATCCGCTCACTCATACGAAAGCCGAGCACGGAAGTGAAGAACTCAGCGTTGGTTTGAACATCATCTGCCGTGAGCAGTAGATGATCGAGGCGCGACGGTGCGATCCCCTTTTGTTCGCCCGGCCAAGGATCAGGATTGAGATTGCCTGTCGCAGTTCCGCTCTGTTCTGCCTCAGCATACAGTTCGAGCACATGCTCTGACGGCAGGGTACAACGGAGCGCTTGCCCGATGGCAAGATTCTCACCACGAGACACACGTCGCACCGGCACGCCAAACGCTTCAATCTTTTTCTCTAACGTACTCAGTTCGTCTTGCGACTCTACTTTGTAGCCCATTTTCACCAGCCCGAGACCACCATGTTCAACGACCACACTGTGATGATCGTACTCATCCCAGCACTTGAAGTACCGCTTCCCATCTGTACGAGCGACTTCTTGTAAACCCATCACGTCGGTGTAATACGCAGAGGCTTTCTCCAGGTCGCTCTCACGCACGTGAACGAACCCAAGCCGCATGACACTCATGACATTTCCCTCCTGAGTAATATGGCCTCAGCTTTAGCTGGCTTTTCGCGGAGCAGCAATCAGTCTCAAAGAACACAAGGGTAAAAGACGGATGATCCAAAGACTAGCGGTGCAGAAGTCGCCGCACCAGTTTCTTGCCGTACAATCGAGAGGTCTGCCAAGAGAACGAGCGTCGGCGAAGCAGATCAAGGCGGATGAACTTCCACTCGATTTCCTTCACCAACGCTTTGCGCTCGCCATCTTCTTCAATATATTTCAACAACTCTTGGAGGGTATGAATCTCTTTTTGAATCTCAGCTTCTGGAGGAAGCACGTGCGCATTACGGAGGATGTGATACGACATGCGCAAGTCCTCGGGAATCATACTGTGGTCTTCGAGTTGCAACGGCTTGCCTTTCCCCGGCAAATTATCAAACGCTCCATCTTTTTGTGCCTCACGGATACGCTCCCCTACTATGCGCGTAAAGAAGGAGATTGCCATCGATTCCTCCGTTTCCCCGACGTCACGATACGAGGAGCATCCTTCGACTGTCAACACGGGTTGATTCTTTGCCCAAACCAAGGCTATGAGAGAGAGCACGTTATTCACAAGGAGGGCTCATGGCGAAGATCGAATTTGGCACAGCGTTGCCGTCAGTAACGGGGACAGCGGAATTTGCTCGACAAGCAGAAGACCTCGGCTATGACTTTCTCGGTTGTGGTGAGCATGTGATGTTTTACGGGCCGGTCTCCAACACCTTTATCTCATTATCAGTCGCCGCAGGCGCAACAACCAAGATCAAGCTGCTCAGCTCGGTGGTCCTGCTCCCGCTCTATCCTGCGGCCATCGTCGCCAAAATGGGTGCTGCACTCGATGTTGCTTCCGGCGGACGCTACAACTTTGGTATCGGTATCGGCGGTGAGTTTCCCAAAGAGTTTGAAGCCTGCGGGGTACCAGTCAAGCAAAGAGGCTCCCGTACCAACGAGGCACTAGAAGTGATTACAAAATTGTGGACGGAAAAGAATGTCAGCTTCAAGGGCAAATACACCACCCTCAACGAAGTGTCGATCGAACCCGCTCCGCTGCAAAGCCCACACCCGCCCATTTGGGTCGCTGGGCGTAAGGAACCAGCAATGCAACGGACAGCAAAGTACGCCAATGGGTGGCTCCCGTATATGTACACTCCCGAGCAACTGCACAGCAGCATCGAAACAATTAACAAACTGCGTAAAGAGTACGGGCGAGAATCCGCCCCATTCACTCCGGGTGTCTTCATTTTCGCTGCTGTCCACGGCAACAAAGAAACCGGTCGACAAATGGCCAGTGACAAACTGAGCAAACAGTACAATCAAGATTTCTCAAAACTGATCGATAAATACGCCCTCGCGGGCACTCCTGAAGACTGCCGCAAACGACTCAAAGAGTATGTCGATGCCGGAGCGCAGATGATTGTTTTGCCATCGGCTTGTCGGCCTGACTACGTTGATGAAAACACCCGCTTGTTGGCCAAAGAGGTGATTCCAGCGTTTCGCTAATAGGGGTCCCTGAGGAAAGGAGTTTTTATGTCATCTGCCCAACCACTATTGTTCCACAAAGAGGCCCCGTTGGCATGGATTACGTTCAACCGTCCAGAACGCCGCAATGCCGTCAGTCTAGAAATGTGGCAAGCGATTCCAGACTTTGTCGCTCAGGTTGCAGCCGACAATGATATTCGCGTCCTGCTCATTCGTGGCGCCGGCGACGAAGCTTTCATTTCTGGCGCAGATATCTCACAGTTTGGTTCTGTCCGCGCTAACGCTGACACCACACAAACGTATGACCGAGCAACCGGCACTGCGCTGGCCTCGCTTGCAACCCTAGAAAAACCCGTTGTCGCGATGATCAATGGCATTTGTTTCGGCGGAGGCTGTTCGGTCGCGGTGATGTGTGATCTGCGCATTTGTTCTGATGATTCTCGGTTCTGCATCCCTGCAGCTCGTTTGAGTGTCGCATATCCCGTCGAACGTGGCGTCGAACGTCTCGTGCATGTTGTTGGGGCAGCGAACGCGACGGAAATTCTGGTCACGGCTCGCGTATACAATGCAGCAGAAGCCCTACGTATGAGCTTAGTCAACCAAGTTGTGCCGAAAGCCGAACTAGAATCCTACACGCGAGACTATGCCCTGAAGATCGCCGATAACGCCCCGCTGAGTGTCGCATCACACAAGTTCTTCGTGCGTGAGAGCACCAAAGCAGCAACCCTCCGCGACATGGACAAAATCCGCGCCTGGTCGACGCGCTGCTTTAACAGTGACGATTACAAAGAAGGTGTTACTGCATTTATGCAGAAGCGCAGACCGAAGTTTCAGGGGAAATAGTACGTCACACGTGGAGCGTGTTGCGTGAGAAAACAGCAAAGAGGGACTGCGACGAGTTCAAGTCCCTCGCAATACGTAACACGTTTCACGCGCCACAGTTCACTGCCTCGCCAAACTCCGAATAAACTCTCTCACCGCCTGTGCTGATTCCTGTGGCTTTTCGATCATGCAATAGGTGCCCCCGCCCTCTTTGATTTGTACAACTTGACTCTGTGGGCAATACATACGGAAGCTACGGATTGCGTCGATCATTGTAGCCGTCTTTCCGCCGAGCTTCCCCGAGTCCCCCAGCAAAATCAACGTTGGGACTTTGATCTTTGCTATATCGCTGGTGAGATCGATCTGCGTGAAGACTTCCAACGTTTTTGCCAGCGACTCAATCGAGAAGTTCTTCTTGAAAGCTTCAGCCTCGAAGATGGCAATGTCATTCCCCGTCTGTGAGAAGACATTGTGGTCTGCACAGCCAATCCACGAGGTAAACCGCGCTAGCGCCTCATAGCCAAAGACTTCGGTGATATCGAGAAACACCTGAAACATTTTGCGCGATGCAACACCAGCTTTGAAACTGGGATAAGTAATCAGACTTTTCACGCGGTGCGGATAGCGCGCAGTATAACGAATTGACAATGGAGCCCCTGTCGACGTACCCCATAAATTCGCCTCCTTCACATTGAGGTGATTGAGAATCATCTCTAAGTCATCGACCCACCGGTCAAGCGGATAGCCACCAACCCACGCACGGTCGGACTCACCCGCGCCGCGATAGTGCCAGTCAATCACCTGAAAATCTTTGGCAAGAATATCGACAACATAATCAAACTGATTATGCAGCAACCCAAACCCACCACTCAAAACCAGCGGCTCACCACTCCCTTTGACGCGGTACCAGAGTTTTACCCCGTTGTTATCATCAACATGTGGCATAAGGTTCTCCTTTTTCTCCCTCCTAACACAAAAATCGTTAACTGCCTGGTCTCTCGGGAGTTTGTCAGGATTTCGCTCCGAACACCAGCGCAATTAAAGATTGGTTCCCGCAAGTCCGATACTCCCGGTATCAGGAGCCGTATTTGGTGAACTGGAGAATAGCCATGCGCCATCATACCTCTCTCCACATCATCCTCGTATTCAGTGCGCTGCTGTGTCTGTGGCTGGCCTGATGAACGAAGAGGAAACACGAGAGGCAGGAAGGAGGAAAGAGCGACACCCGATTTGTTCCGCGGGAGCAAGCAAAGAAGGTCTTGTGAGCGAGCAGCGATGGAGCTAAGAGCGACATAGG
>VGTJ01000130.1 GCA_016874775.1 Deltaproteobacteria bacterium | reverse complement strand
GCGCTTGGAGGTGGTGCGCCGTTCGGCAGACGCCAAAGGCTTTACCGTGTTGCCCCGCCGCTGGGTGGTGGAGCGGTCCTTCGGTTGGCTGGGGCGCTAGCGGCGCTTGTGTCGGGACTTCGAACATACCACCGTTTCCAGTGACGCTATGGTGTACTTGGCCAGTATCCGGCGCACGCTGCGGATGGTGACGACGGAAAATACGAATTAAAAAACACTTTCTAAAAGATCAGGGGCACAGCCGTGTGCCCCACCAACAAATTGTTATCCTCGTTCTACGAACTCAAGAATATTGCCGTCGGGATCTTTGACCATCGCGATGCGAGTCCCTGGACGAATCTGCGTTTCAGGAATCGTAAACTCGACACCTTTACCTTTGAGTTCGGCGCAGAGTTCGGTCAGGCCTTTGATTACAAAGGTGAGATAGCGAATCCCAAGTTGTTTCTCTAAGCCAATGGCGCCAGCAGGTGGGACGTTCTTTGGGTCCATCAGCTTGACGTCGCTATTGCCGAACTTCAAACGGTGCAGCGTGCCAAAGCCAGTGGCTAATTCCTCAGTTTTCTCAAGCCCCAGAATACCCTGATAAAAAGCCAGACTTTTCTTGATGTCACTGACGAAAATACCAAGGTCAATGGAATCTTTTGCAGCTTTGAGTGGCATAGTTCCTCCTTATGAGACAGTTAATGCCAGAATCGGAGAATAGGTGAATGGGTGAAGCAATGAAGAAAACGGGCGGGGAGGTCTCCGGTTCTCCCCATCTCCCGTTCGCCGTTTCCTTTTCTTACCCCCGTGCACCAGAGAGATCGATCAGTTCAATCTTATAGCCATTGGGATCTTCGATGAAGGCAATCACAGCGCTGCCGTGCTTCATTGGACCAGCTTCGCGCACGACCTTGACGCCTTTGGTCTTGAGGTCGTTACACACTTTGTAAATATCCGTCACACCCAGTGCGAGATGTCCGAACGCGTTGCCTTGATCATAACTGGCAGTGCCCCAGTTATGCGTCAGTTCAATGACGGTGTTGTTCTTCTCGTCGCCATAGCCGATGAAGGCCAGAGTGAACTCACCGCCTGGGTAATCCTGTTTGCGTAACAGTTTCATCCCGAGATGGTCGCAGTAGAACTTCAACGACTCATCAAGATTATTGACGCGAATCATAGTGTGTAAAAACTGCATAGTGCCTCCTTAGTGCATTAAGATAACGGAACAAAGTCTGACTTCGGTACCTGGGCGAGAAGCGCTTGGGGATCATGCGCGACGCCACCGCGGTAAACCGTGCTGAGCTTACGCAGCTCGCGCACATCGCGCAACGGGCCACAGATAAACAGGCGCGGCCCAAGTTTCTTGCCATTATTCAGATCCGCCTTCAGCCCTTTGACCTTCTCCAAATTGCCACCCACATCACGCGCGCTTGTCACGCCAGCCGCAAGGAAGAGCGGTAAGCTTGGGGTGCCCACGAACGTTGAATGTACATGCGTATCGATCAAGCCAGGGACAACCGCTTTTCCTTGCAGGTCGATAACCTGCGCACCTGCGGGAGCAGGCACTGGTCTCTGTTCGATAGACGTGATGCGATCATTGGTGACAACGATAGACATATCGCTACGCGGCTGATCCGTAAGACCATCGAACAGTCGCGCATTGTGGAACATTTGCGTCGATGCCATAGCTTTCCTCCTGTCGCGTTCCCCCTATCGCGTCGTTGCATGGGATGCCAAGGAAGTCTGCGTTTCTTCATCGTTGTCAGGTTATCGCCATCGCGTCGTTTTTCTCTTGCTTCGTGATCGCCGGAGACAAGATGTATCGCCTGCGTGTTTGTGTTCATGCTAAGGAAGGAGAAGTCACTGTTGCCAGGTTCTTCATCTTTACCCAGTGAGATTGAAGGGAGAGGTATGGCCGTCCAACAGGAACTCGCAAGCCACCAATCATCTGCGATAGAACTCCAGCGCTATCATGCGTTCGATGGACTCCGCGCGACGATGATGCTCCTCGGTCTCGTGCTTCATTCGGCAATGGGCTATGTGACATTTCCGACACATGAGACATGGCCGTTCAAAGATCCCCACCCGCAGGCTGGTTTTGATTTGCTAGTAATGTTCATTCACACGTTTCGCATGCCGGTATTTTTCGTCATTGCCGGTTTCTTTGCCGCGTTCCTCTATGTCACACGCGGTGCCAATGCGTTATTTCATAATCGGACACGACGCGTTGCATTGCCTCTGGTGGGTGCATGGTGTGTGTTGTTTCCTGTGGTTATTGTTGTATCTGGATTCGCGTACGCACGGAGTAGTGTTCAGGTGCCAATTGATCCACAGAACCTCACCATCGGACGCGTACTGAACCATCTCCTGCATCTGTGGTTTCTCTATGATCTGCTGATTTTCTATGCGGTGGCCTTATTGATTGTGCCCCTTGTCCAGCGAGTACCGCAGGAACTACGAGATCGTTTATTGGCTACGTTCAGCCGCATTGTGCCTGCGATGTGGGCGCCAGTAGTCCTTTCGCTGATGACGCTCCTCACCCTTTACCCTATGCGGATCTGGGCTCTCGACACTTCCGATTCGTTCCTTCCACCGCTCCGTATTCTTGCGGCTTACGGAGTGTTCTTCGTTTTCGGTTGGTTGTTGTACAGCCAGCGGGCACTATTGTCGTCTTTCCCTCGGCGAGCGTGGGGAAACTTTTGTGTTGGGGGGCTGTTTTTTGCGCTGTACGTTGTGTGCATTGGCCAGGCGATTGCGCTCGGACCGATACTCACTCTACATGTGCTGGCAAAGTCCAGCCTGGCCTTAGCGACGTGGTTCCTCATTTATGCGTTTCTGGGACTGTTTCTCCGCTACTTGGAGCGACCCCTACCGCTCGCGCGGTACATGGCTGATGCCTCGTATTGGATGTACCTTGTCCATCTGCCGCTGACGATTGTTCTGCCGGTCCTTCTTCGTACACTTCCTTTTCCCACAGCGGTAAAGTATGGGCTCGTATTGGCAATCACAACAAGTGTTACGATTGCGACCTACCATTACTGGGTACGGGCAACGATCATCGGGGAAGTGTTGAATGGCCGACGATATCCACGATCGTCTCCTCTGCTCAGCCGCGGAGTCGTCTAACGATCAGGCTTACGGCACAGCACTTGATACTGGCCGCCTAAAGGAAGACGTGTGACCCACGGCTCAATGAAACGTAGCTGTCTCAGCATCTTGGGGAAGATGAAGAGAAAGTCGATACGGAGCACCTCAAACCCTGCTGTGATGAGCAGACGACGTGCTTCAGGAGCACTCACTGTGACAGCCTCGCGGTCAAACGGGATACGGCTCATGACGAGCCGGGTGCCGGGATTCCACGGATTGTTCTCCCAGAAGGCGAACAATCCTCCGGGGCGGAGCGCACGGGACACATAATTTACTGCGGGAGCGCGTTCTGGAGTAGGAATGTGATGGAAAACCCCATTGCAAAAGGCCAGGTCGATTTCCTCACGAGGGTGATACTCGTCGAGTTGGAGAAACTGTGCACGGTCCGAAGCTGTGATTCGTCGAGCAAATGCTAGCGAGGCTGGGGATACATCGACACCGGTCACCCGGTTGGCATTGAGCAGTGAGAACAGCAACGGAGCTGCCGAGCCAATCCCACAGCCGAAATCGAGACAGTGCCGAGGACGTTCGCCAAGCTGCTTGAGGAGTTCGGCTAACCAGGCAATCCGCCCTTCAGCAAAGTAGGTTTTGTCTTCGCCGGACAACGAGAGCCCACGATCAAGTGCCGCGTCATATTCTGCCGCATACTGATCAAACTCTCGGTTAGTCCAAGAGAAGGGTTCACTCATGAGACCCGCGCCTCGTTTTTAGCTCTTCGGAACGCTTTCTTATACATCCACCTCTTCCACCTTCGGAGCACGACTCATAATGAACTCAAATCTGGGCTGTACGTCTTTGCCCATCAGGGTTTGAATGGCTGCTTCGGTACGTTCGGCATCGTCAATCGTGACTCGCAGCAACGTGCGCGAGCGTGGGTCGAGCGTTGTTTCCTTAAGAGTGGGTGGGTTCATTTCGCCAAGGCCTTTGAAACGTTGGACGTGAGCCTTACTGGCTTTACCGTTCTGCTTCGCCAGCAGGCGATCTTTCTCCGCATCATCAATGGCCCACAAAACATCCTTGCCAACCTCGATTTTGTAGAGCGGTGGCCGGGCGATGTAGACATATCCATCACGGATCAACTCAGGCAAATGGCGGTAGAAGAATGTCAACAATAAGGTACAAATGTGATTGCCGTCGGAATCGGCATCCATCAACAAACAGATCTTATGATAACGGAGTTTGTTGATGTCGAAAGTCTTATCGACACCACAGCCAAGCGCAGAGACGACATCGGATAACTCTTTGTTGGTCAGCACTTTGCTCAGTGACGCTTGCTCGGTATTCAATACTTTTCCCCGCAGCGGCAGAATCGCTTGAAAAGTGCGGTCGCGGCCTTGTTTGGCTGAGCCACCGGCAGAGTCACCTTCGACAATGAATAATTCACTTCCCTCCGGACTGGTTGAGGAACAATCCGCCAGTTTGCCGGGTAGATTGAGGCGATGGGAGACTGAGCCTTTACGTACGGTTTCTAATGCGGCGCGTGAGGCGGTGCGTGCTTTGGCTGCCAATATCACGCGCTGTGCAATGGCATCAGCTTGAGATTTGTTGTGCAGTAGGAAGTTCTCTAATGCCGTGCGCAGCACACCGTCCAGTTGCGCGGTGACCTCAGGGTTACCAAGCTTCTCTTTGGTTTGGCCCTGAAACTGAGGATCCTTAAGGTACACGCTCAGCAGCGCGACCAACCCTTCGCGCGTGTCTTCGGCTGTGAGATTCAAGCCTTTGGGCGTCAGGTCATGGACATTGATGTAATTGCGCACCGCTTTGACAACCGCAGACTTCAGCCCGTTCTCATGGGTGCCACCAAACGGCGTTGGAATGCCGTTGACGAAAGTGTACACACTCTCTTCTGGTGACTCCGTCCATGTAAGGGCGCACTCCAGCGGCGGATCATCTTCCCGTTCGAGGGTAAAGACTTCAGAGATGATCGGTTTCTTTTGCCCGTCAGAAACGAGTTTGGTTAGATAGGCGCGTAACCCATCCTCGTAGTGATAGACGGCTTCCTCGTTCGTTGCCTCGTTACGAAAGATGAGTTTCAACCCTTTATGCAGATAGGCCTTGGTTTCCAGGCGTTCAGCAATGATCTTTGGCTTGAAGGTAATCGAGGGGAAAATCTCTGCATCCGGATGAAAGGTGATAGTGGTCCCGCTTCCCCTTACCTGACCGATCTTTTTCAGTGGCCCGGTAGATTGGCCGCGCACGAAACTCTGCTCCCATTCGGCGCCGTCGCGTTTGACCCTGGCGACAAGCGAATCGGAAAGGGCTGTGACAACCGATGCCCCAACACCGTGCAATCCACCAGAATGTGAATAGTTCAGCCCCTCAAATTTTCCACCAGCATGGAGTGTGGTGAGGATCAATTCCAGCGCCGATTTTTTGAACTTGGGGTGAATATCGACAGGAATACCGCGGCCGTTATCACTCACAGTGACGGTTGATCCATCCGTATGAAGCGTGACATCGATCTTGTCGGCATGGCCATTCATTGCCTCGTCGACCGCGTTGTCGAGAATTTCCCACACCAGGTGGTGTAACCCTGCGATGTCAACACCACCGATGTACATGCCAGGCCGTTTGCGAACCGGCTCTAGGCCTTCGAGTACTGTAATGTCTTTGGCGGTATAACTGTTGTTCCCGGTACCGTTACTACGACTTGCCATTACCTTTTTCCTCCTCAACTGCGGGGCCGCGTACGCCAACAAGCGTCATGCGCTTAATGACGCGTTCTCCTTTTCCTGCACGTTGGCCAAGTGGAATTTCTTTTAAGGACACGTCACGTTCGTTGTCGTCGCTGTTGATTACAACTATCCCTTTACCAGGAGGTGGTGTGACTGCGCCAACAAGGTGATCGTCTTTGTCGAGGCGCATGAGAATCACGCCACGTCCAGCGCCGGTCAGTTCTGAAACATCCTCGGTGGGAAACGCGAGCATCCGTCCTTCAGTTGTGACACACACGACGCGTCCACTCTCGACTGGTTCAATCGAAACCACCTCGTCTTCGTCACCAAGTCGCGCGACTTTGCGACCATTGCGAGTCGTCTCCTCTAAATTGGGGCGGAAACGAAAGCCCATACCTTCAGCCGTTGCCAGTAAATAGAGAGGACCATTGGCTGTACTGTCTTCTCCGTCGCCGCTGCCATTTGTTGCACTGAATAACTCACCTTGCCCATTTTCGTCTGTTACTGCCGTTTTCTCTCCCGATGCCGTTCCTTCGCCAGTGACCAGGGTGGTCGCGACAACGCGCTCACCATCGGCGAAGTTCAACAGCGTCTGAATTGGCTCGCCGTACCCTGTTGATGCTGGCACGTCATAGACTTTCATCACATAGAGCACGCCTTTATTGGAGAATAAGGCAAGTCGGTCACGAGTGGTGCCGTTAAGAATCGCGCGGATAGCGTCGCCTTCACGCAGGCGCGTGCTGGTTGGGTCTTTGAGCTCACGCACGCGTTTGATCCAGCCATCGCGACTCAAGACGACCGTTGCTTCCTCATGAACAATGTATGCCTCGGGGTCGTAGGTGAGTTCCTCACCAGCACGCAGGGCAGTACGGCGTCGGTCGCCATAGCGCTTGCTGAGTTCTTGCAGTTCGTCGCGGATAATCGCCCAGCGCTTCTTCTCGTTGGCCAATAAGGTGCGAATCTCTTTGGCTCGTTTTTCTTTTTCGTTTTGTTCGTTCTGAATCTTTTCGACTTCCAGCCGTGCCAGTTGATAGAGGCGTGTTTCCAGGATCGCCTCTGCCTGTACCTCGTCCAGCTTGAACGTACTCATCAACTTGTCTCGCGCGTCTTTGCGTGAGGCAGAATTGCGAATGATACGAATGACCTGATCGAGGCTGCCAGCGATCAGTGCGAGTCCAGCCAGAATATGCAATCGGTCTTCAAGCTCACGTAGTTCAAATTCCAAACGTTTTGTGACAACTTCTAAACGGAAATCGAGAAAGTGGCGACAGAGATCTCGCAACGTCGCCTTGGCCGGCTGCCCGACCAGCGGATTGCTGGTCGGCACCAAACAGGTCAAGTTCACAGGAACAGTGATCTGCAACGAGGTATGTTTGCAGAGATACGCCATGACGAGTTCGTCGGACGCGTCACCTTTGAGTTCCAGGATGATGCGGACATCGTCAGTTGACTCATCGCGGACATCAGTGACCTGGGGGAGTTTTCGCCCAGCTACCAACTCAGCGATCTTTTCCACGAGCTGGGCTTTGTTGACCGTGTAGGGGAGGGAGGCGATCACAATTTGTCGTTTACCGCGGGGCAGTGTCTCTACTGTCCACTCACCGCGGAGTTTGATCGACCCTTGGCCGGTTTCGTAGATCTCTCGTAACTCACGTTTGTTGGTCAGAATCTCACCACCAGTGGGAAAATCCGGACCTTTGATCGACTTGAGCAAATTGGCGACGGTGATGTCGGGATCGTCGATCATCGCCACCAGCGCATTTACCACCTCGGTAAAATTATGCGGTGGAATGTTGGTTGCCATACCGACGGCGATGCCACTGGCACCGTTGAGCAGCAGTTGAGGAATGGCCGCTGGTAAGACCACAGGCTCGTCGACCGTCGCATCATAATTGGCACGGAACGGAACAGTTTGTCCGCGTAGGTCACGAAACAATTCGTCAGTGAGTGGCGCAAGTTTCGCTTCCGTGTACCGCATCGCAGCGGCACTATCGCCGTCGAGCGAGCCGAAGTTGCCTTCGCCGTGGACTAATGGATAGCGCAGCGAAAATGGCTGAGCCAAGCGCACCATCGCTTCATATGCCGCTTGATCACCATGCGGGTGATATTTCCCCAACACTTCTCCAACAATCGCAGCGGATTTGCGTGGTCGTGCGTCACTGCCTAACCGCAGGTTCTGGAACATGGCATACAGAAGACGGCGTTGCACCGGTTTGAGTCCATCACGCACATCGGGGAGTGCGCGAGAAGTGATGACACTCAAGGCGTAATTGAGGTAGCGTTCCTCGGCCTCATTACCGAGGTCAGTCGGGAAGATTCGCTCCGCCACCGCTGACTGCTTCATTGCTTCATCTCCTTCACTAAGCGAAATCGTAAAGTCTCTTGTGGCTTTTCGCCCAGTGCAGTTTCCATCGAATCATGCTGAGGTGAGTGGGTATGCGGCTAACTCATGAGGAGGAGAAACGAGAACACTCCACACCTCATAACGGGTCAATCGCAAACGCATACGTATGGATGGGGTACTACGGGTGACCAACGACTACATAGCTGATTTATGAACACCACCATTTGGGCCATCTGATGCCCCCCTCCAACCCGCGAACATCACCACCTCACTCGCATCGATGGAAAACGTCACACTAAGGATTGTGCCATGTTTTTTCGCAAACTACCATATGCAGTATCTGAGAATTTTTGGGTTCCTCTTAATTCCTCTACTTTTCTTTTTTCAGGTCGGCAACTTTTTTCACTAAGTTTTTGACCTCTTCAGGAATCTCATCCGAGGTCATTTTTTCTGCGATACGCTTTGCATCATTAGATTTGTTGTACGTCGTTTTGAAATGATGAAAGATAGTTTCAAGAATTTCTTCTCCCGGCGCAAGGAATGAATGTCGATCCGGGACAGCTCACTCTTTTTCTAGCATCTCCCTTTGGTTGTTTACGATCTCATTGAAATCGATGTCGGAAAGATAAGAGTCCGATCGAGCTTTTACTTTAGAGTGCAGGATCTCAGCAAAATTCTTCTCACGTGCGTGAGTAGCAAGTTCGACAATAGTCTCACGCGGCAACATACCACCGATTAACCCTGGCAGTTCAGAACGAATGCGTTTTACCAGTATCAGCTCGTAGAGACTGTCAGCTTTCGTTTTCATCAATTGAGCGACGTCTTCTAAGAGGGAACGATGATCTGCAACCCTTTGTCAGCAAAAGTTGAGAAATGCCTTTCATTAAATGTAAGAATGGTTTCAACTCTTGTTTGCGCTGCGCAGGTAGCAATTATCGCATCATATATCCGTCCTCCTGCGATACCATCGGTCACAGCATTACGGAGGAGATTGCGATATGACTTCCCGTCCAAGGCAATAATTTTGGTTGCGTTTATAAAATTCTCATCGAGCAGAGTAAACGGATCTTTTGGAGATAGGCGATGTGGTGGCGGCAAGCGAGTCAAGACTGCGTATGCTTATGCAAGTGAATGAGCAGCCACTATCATTTCTTCATTCTGGTTTAATCGACGTTCTATTGCTGCAATTGCTTGCGTGTGATGCGCGTGCCAACCACACACCGCAGTAACTATGCAACTTGTGTCCGGTAAGAAACTAGGCATAGAAAGGAGAGCTAAGGAATGCGCTCTTGTCTCAGCGACCGGCGGGTTCGCTCAACCACCTCAGTTGTCAGTGACGGTACTTTATGTTGAGGTACCGCGACAAGGAAGCGCCCTTTTCGTACCATTTTCACAGGAAGCGGGGCTGGTTCGATTTCAATTCGCCCTTCTTTCCAGCGAATTTCTAATGGCATGCCTGGTTGTATTCCCGCTTCCCGGCGAATTTCCTTCGGAATCACCAATCGTCCAGCAGCATCTATGGTAGTTTTCATGGTAAAGAAAATACCACTGATTTTGGCAAAAAACTATCTTGTCCCACTTAGTGGAGCAAAGAATTCCAATGCTTGCTGAATAGCGAACTCAGGTTTTTCCTCGGCGATGAAATGACCACACTGTTTGAGTTCGCCACCTTGCACGTTTTCGGCGACGTTCTGCCACACTGGTACGATGTTACCCATAAATGCTTCACCACCCCACGTCAGCAATGGCATCTTCAGTTTTTCTGTACAACTGCTGAAGTTGTCGAGATCCTCTTGCAGCGCCGTGCGATAATATTGAAACCCCGCGCGGATCGCACCAGGTGCGGAGTACGCGCGCACGTATTCAGCGATATCTTCTGCGCTGAATACATTCGGACTGTAGTTGTAGGCGGTCGAGGTATAGAAATAGCTGAGATACGCTTCGACGTTGGCGCTGACGAGCTTCTCGGCTAAGTCAGGCATACCGCCGTGAAAGAAGACATGCCAATAGCGTTGCGCCTGACGAATGTCCATGGTTCCGCCTTTACGGCCCAGGCCCGGCACCATATCGAGAATCATCAAGCGTTCAACCATCTCTGGGTGATCGTAAGCAAAATAAAAAGCGACAGCGCCACCCCAGTCGTGACCTGTAAGCCCGATCTTGCTGAACCCGAGCGCTTTCACTAACTCGTACACATCCGAGGCGAGAGTCCGTTTATCATAGCCAGTGAGCGGGCGATCTGAATCGCCCAAGCCGCGCAAATCTGGCGCAATGACGGTAAACTTCTCAGCCAGTGAGGGAATGATCTTCCGCCATTCGTACCAACTCTGTGGCCAGCCATGCAGAAACACCAGTGGGTATCCAGTGCCTGCAATGACATAGTGCATGCGGAAACCGTTGACAACCTTTGTGTGATGCGTCCAGGGTTCGGCCATACAATTACTCCTTAGCTAATAGCTGTCAGCTATCAGCTAAAACAGTGAGAAGGGAAAAACAACTCCCTTATTTTCTTTGTGTGGCTGAGAGCTGACCGCTGACCGCTGACCGCTTCTTATGCTACGATGCGGCGCAATGAACGAAGCAATTTTTCTCAAAGCCTGTCGTCGTGAACCGACTGCCTACACGCCAGTATGGCTGATGCGTCAAGCTGGGCGTTATATGGCAGAGTATCGTGCGTTACGTGAACGTGTGTCCTTCCTCACTTTGTGTAAGACGCCAGAGCTGGCGGCGCAAGTCACGGTTGAGGCTGTGGAACGCCTTGGCGTTGATGCGGCGATTATTTTTGCTGACATCCTCCTGATCGTTGAGCCCATGGGAGTCGGCTTGGAGTTTGCGCAGGGAGACGGGCCAGTGATTCATCGTCCGGTTCGTTCCGGTACTGACGTTGATCGTTTACGAGAAGACGATCCGCGCGAAACGCTGCCGTTTGTGTTTGAGGCGGTACGCCAAGCCCGTGCCGGCCTTCCGTCGCATATTCCGTTGATTGGGTTTTCTGGTGCGCCGTTTACGGTGGCGTCGTACATGATCGAAGGCGGTAGCTCGCGCAATTATATCGAAACGAAGCGCTTGATGTACAACGATCCAGGCGCATGGCAGGCGTTGATGGAACGGCTGGTGAGAATTATCACTGCCTATGCGAATGCCCAGATCGCGGCTGGAGCACAGGCTGTGCAGTTATTCGACTCGTGGATCGGCTGTCTTTCCCCTGCGGACTATCGCACGTTTATCCTGCCTCACATGAAGACGCTCTTTGCCGGCCTTACTTCGGGAACGCCAGTGATTCACTTTGGTACCGACACTTCAGGACTACTTGAATTGATGGCAGAAGCTGGAGGGACAGTTCTTGGAGTCGATTGGCGCATCGATCTTGATACGGCCTGGAGGCGTGTTGGCTACGATCGCGCCGTGCAAGGGAATCTCGATCCAGTGACACTCTTTGCCTCACAGGATGAGATACGTAAACAGGTGCGACAGATTCTCAATATGGCACATGGGCGACCTGGCCACATCTTCAACTTGGGACATGGCATTCTCCCGCAGACCCCAGTTGAGAATGTCATCGCATTGGTGAAAATGGTACATGAGATTAGCGGAGAACGAAAAATGAAAAATTAAAAGTGAAAAATTATCAAAGGAAAAACTTTCATTCTTCATTTTTCATTCTGAATTTTTAATTTTTCATTGGCCTATGTCCTACGATGCTGTGCTGTTAATTGCGTTCGGTGGTCCGGAAAAGATGGACGATGTCCGTCCGTTTCTGGCTAATGTGCTGAAAGGGCGCCCAGTACCTCCGCAGCGACTTGAAGCTGTTGTTCACCACTATGAGTTATTTGGTGGTCGTTCTCCGTTGAATGAAATCACTTTCCGTCAGGCCAAAGCTCTTGAAGCATTGCTGGCGAACGAAGGGACACAGCTCCCAGTCTTTGTTGGTATGCGCAACTGGCATCCGTATCTGCACGAGACATTAGACAATATGGCGGCGAGTGGAGTGAAACGTGCGCTTGGGGTGATTTTGTCTGCGCAGCAAAGCGAGGCTGGTTGGGAACGCTACCAAGAGAACGTTGCCGCTGCTCGCGAGCAGGTCGGCGCACGAGCAGCGGTGATCGACTATGCGCCCGCCTGGCATGATCACCCGCTGTTCATTGCTGCAGTAGCAGAGTTGACGCAGCTCGCATTCGCGCAAATAGATGTGAGTCGTCGTGCACAGACGCCACTGGTGTTTACGGCACATAGTGTGCCGGTAGCGATGCCAGGGACATCACGGTATATGCAGCAAATCGAAGAAGGCGCTCGTTTGGTAGCCGCACAGCTAGGCCATCGGAACTGGTCGGTTGCCTATCAGAGTCGCAGCGGAGATCCACGTACCCCGTGGCTCGAACCTGACATCGGCGCGGTGTTGACCAAACTTGCGGCAGATGGGGCACGCGATGTGGTTGTGAGCCCTATCGGGTTTGTTTGCGACCATATTGAAGTGTTGTACGACCTTGATAACGAAGCGCGCCAGATTGCTGAAACGCACGGACTCAACTTTGTCCGTGCTGGGACTGCCAATGATCATCCCACTTTCGTGCGGATGTTGGCTGAAGTTGTGAAGGCTGCGATTGGGTCACAGTGAGTTAAAGAGCCTTGTATATTGCCTAGGGAATGTCATTCCCGTGAAAGTGGGAATCCAGGAGGCATAATGGCTGGCCAGTGCTGAATCTCTTTGGATGCCTGCCTGCGCGGGCATGAACGAAACTCGTTTTCAAAAGACTACACTCGATTCTCAACTACTCTATTTTCTCCACGCGTAAAGAGACCATGCCTCAGATACAACCTCCACACATTGTCATTGTCGGTGGCGGCATCGCTGGGTTAGCTGCTGCACATCGTTTGCAAGAAATTAGTCGCGAGCGCGAGTTTCCGTTGCGTTTTACGCTTCTGGAAGCAAGCGATCGATGTGGTGGGACTCTGGCAACCGAGAAACGAGATGGATTTCTGCTTGAACTCGGACCGGATTCGTTCATTTCGGAAAAACCTTGGGCATTGGCGCTGTGTCGCCGTATGGGGATGGAGTCCGAACTGATTGGGACGCAAGACCAACACCGTGCGACGTTCGTCGTGCATAGCGGTAAGCTTGAACCCCTTCCGGAAGGTTTTATGCTCATGGCGCCAACGCGGGTTGGTCCGTTGGTGCGATCTCAATTGTTTTCTTGGCCAGGAAAATTACGCATGGCGCTTGACCTCGTCTTGCCTCGCGCTGCCGAGCACGAAGACGAAAGCTTAGGTTCCTTTGTCCGGCGCCGCTTTGGTCGTGAAGCGCTAGAGCGCGTTACCCAGCCACTTATTGGTGGAATCTATACGGCTGATCCTGAGCGTTTAAGCCTGGCGGCGACGATGCCCCGCTTCTTGCACCTGGAACGTGAACACCGCAGCGTGATCTATGGGATGTGGCAAGCGAGTCGCAAACGACCGCAAGATGCAAAAGACGCCAGCGGCGCACGGTGGAGTCTGTTTGTGACTTTACGTGGCGGCATGCAGACGATGGTTGAAACGTTGACTGGCCGATTGGCGCCCAATACCCTTCGTCAGGGGCTGGCAGTTGAGAAGGTGCGACGAGAGAATGGGCAGTGGCAGATCATGTGTCAGGGGGGCGAGTCACTGTCAGCTGATGGGGTGATTTTGGCGACCCCAGCCTTTCACACTGCACAGTTAGTGAAAGACCTTGACCTTCCCCTCGCCGAACAGCTTGGGTCGATTTCGTACAGTTCGGCGGCCACGGTAAACATGGCCTTTCGTCGCGAGCACATTCCTCATCGGTTGAATGGCTTCGGTTTTGTCGTTCCGCATATCGAGAAACGGAAGATTATTGCTGGCTCATTTTCCAGCGTGAAGTATGCAGGGCGTGCTCCTGACGGGCATGTGTTATTGCGCGCGTTCGTTGGCGGTGCATTACAGGCTGAGCTGTTCGAGCGCGATGACCAAGAGATAGCGCACATGGTGCGAGATGAGCTGAGACAACTCCTCGGAGTTACGACACCACCCCTCTTTGCTCGTGTCGCGCGGTATCCGCGATCAATGCCACAATATCTGGTGGGGCACCTGAAGCTGATTGAGTCGATTGAACGAAAAGTCGACCAGCATCCCGCGCTTGCTCTTGCTGGCAATGCATACCGTGGTGTTGGTATAGCGGATTGCGTACGTAGTGGAGAGACTGCGGCGGAGACAGTTTTAAGAGAGTTGGTGGGAAGCGAACGAGAAGGTCGCCGCGCCTAAGTTGGATCACCACAGGTTCGTATACTTCCACTCGTGCATCGCGAGTCTGTAACGTGCGTCATGCACACGGGACTCTATACACGAGAGTCCCGTGCGCACAGCACACGCGACTCTGAACTGCGGATCTGACTATCCGTGCTTTCCTGACTGCACTCTTACCGACTGCGACCTCTTGCAACAAACGGTGTTGTTATCGTCATACGTTATGGGCCAGCTGCACAGCTAGAAAGGAGTTGTTATGCAGGCCAGAATGACCAAATCGTTCCTTGCGGCGTTGTCTCTCTTCGGGGTTCTCTCACTTCCCGCTGCCGCCTCAGCGCATAGTGACGAGGACTATTACGGGAATCGGAGAAACGAGCAGCGAGAATTGTATAACGCTCCGCATCGTCACAGAGAGCACCTTCAGTTGCACCGGACTCTCAAGCGAAACTACCAAGATCATTACAATCGCTATTCCTACAAGGATGAGCATACGGGTCGCTGGCGGCATGATGGACACTGGCACGATGGGAATACACCCTATCCAGGCAAGAGTTGTCAGTTACCGCGCCCAACCTCTGAAAACAACCGGCAGTACCGCCCTCGATACTACGGTAATGACTACTATGGATATGCTCGGTAACGAGCGCTGACCAAAGGGCGCGTCAGCAACGATACACGCTCTATTCTATAAAGAAGGGCGTGACCTGGACTTGCAGTTGCGCAATGGGGCAGCCGAGGAAATGCGAAGAACCTCCTGCCCCATTGCCTTTACCCTTCTGAGCGAAAATCAACAGAAACTTACCCTCCCTGCAATCACGGAGTTGTTATGCGAGCCATACTCGGCAAGTTTTTCCTCGCAACCTTACCCCTCGTGAGCACCTTGCTAGTCTCGTCCACCTCCCTTGCTGCTGCGGACTGGCGACAGGGCTCCTTCCCTGCAACATTCACAAGCCGCGCAGAGGACCCATCCGATCTTTTCTCTGAGGCGTTTGTGCGCGTGCACGACTCCTATTATTATCGAGAGAGAAGAAGCGATCCGCGCGATCGGTTATTTGGTGGTCGTCACCATTATGATAAGGGATACTTTCGTCGAGGTTGGCAACGTCCGTGGGGATACGGAGGATACTATGGAAGACGAGATCGGTACTGTCCTCCACGATACGACCGATACGACCGATACGACTACTATAGATATGGCCGACCTTGGTAAGCAAAATAATACGAGAAGGTTTTAGGAGGAATGACGATGGGAGCTATTGAGACCCTCAGTTTAGCGATGGGAACCGCGTGGACTTCAGGCATTAATCTCTACGCGACTATCGCTGCCCTCGGAATTGCGGGTCGCTATGAAATGATCCATCTTCCTCCTGGCCTTGAATGGGTGATGCCTCCGTTACTGATTGGCACGGCTTGTCTCTTGTACGTGATTGAGTTCTTTGCCGATAAAATTCCGTACCTTGATAGTCTTTGGGATAGCTTCCATACCTTCATTCGTATCCCTGCTGGTGCAGTGCTTGCGTATGGTGCTGTTGGTGAGGTCAGTCCGGTGCTACAAGCCGCAGCGGCTCTGGCTGGCGGTCTCGTGGCTACTGCCTCGCATGGAACAAAAATGGCGACACGGTTAGCGATCAATACCAGTCCAGAACCTCTGACAAACTGGGCTGCAAGTGTAACGGAAGATGCCGTCGCGTTGAGCGGCGTATGGCTGATTTTTAACTATCCGCTCGTGATGCTTTTCCTCGTGTTTGGTTTTACCGGCTTGGCAATTTGGATGCTTCCGAAGATCCTCGCTCTAGCGAAACGAGGCTTTGCGTCGATTAAATCCTGGTTTCGTGGCCGACCTGCAACTCCACCTATCGCCAACCCGACGGGGGCTCCGCCGACACACTCTCACTAAATCGGACTCCGAAACATTCGTACAGTTGGGATAGCGTGCGCTGTGCGCATGACGCGCTTGTCAGTTTTGATTCCCGTGCGCATGGCGCACGCTACGGTCTCTCCGGCGACAACCTAAAGTGTACCCATCTCGTCTGGTTTGATTTAGTGTGAAACCTCACTACGAACTGTGTGCCCGTGTATATACAGGGCACTAGCGGTTCAGGTGCCACAAGAAGGCCATTGCACCAGCAACGAGAAATTGCCCATCGACGAGGATCTCTCCAGCTGCACCTTTAGGAAGAAGCCGCTGGTGGTATGACCAGCACACTGCGCAGGTGTACGGAACAACAGTAAAGACAAATGCCGCCAGCGGGAGGCCATGCCACGGAAACGTCAAGCTCAGCAGAAGTGCGGTTAATGTAGCAACGGCACTGATCAAGACAGTTTTTGTTCTTCGTTTACCGACCACTTTGAATAACGTTTCCATTCCCATGATCTTGTCTCCTTGTACATCGCGGACACCAATCAGCGCTGAACGTAAGAAGACAAACAGGAACACGAAGCCAATGACACCAGCCGCGCGTGAAGGGGGCGACGCACCAAGGGTCAGCAGCGGGACAATCGCAGCGGCAACTGTCCAGCCCAGAGCCGTGGCCAAGTCTCTCGATGCGGGTAAGTCTTTAATCCGGCGAATGCCCATGATGTGACGCGCCCATGAAATGGGGATAAGCTTTACTCCATACAACGCGCCCAAAAATCCAAAGGCAGACAACGCGATACATTGTTCACGACCCAAAGAAACTGCTAAGCCCAGCGAGAACGATAAGGCGAGGACTCCTACCCACAGCATGATTTGTTGGAATCGCTGAAACGTCCGCGGAGAGAACGAGCCCCAACCGCTGTAGTGCGAGCGCTCTTGATAGCGATTCACGGTGTGCATTGCCAGAATGAAGAAGCCTGCCGCTCCCATCAATGGCCACAACGCTTCACGTCCTACAGTTGGTTGCAGCAATAAACTGGCAGTGAGTGTCAGCAAGGCCGCGCCAAGGCCGACATAGACGTTACTGGCAACGAGAACCCCCATGAGGTGCTTTAGCCACGTGTTGAAGCGGCTTGTCGTTTCCGGCTTGAAGGATTCGAGTTTCTCGACGACGCGGTTGATCATCCACTCGGGAGTAGACGCTCCTGCGGTCACGCCTACGGTCTGACATTGGGCAATGTCGCTTTCCTCGAGTTCGCCATCGGTTTCTATATGAAGGACGCGTGCGCCTTCTTTAGTGGCGAGGTCGGCGAGTCGGCAGGTGTTGGCGCTATGACGGCCTCCGACCACGATCATTAAGTCGACTTGGTGTGCGAGATCAATGGTTTCGCGTTGATGATCCCGAGTTGGTGCACAGACGGTGTTCGTCGCCCTGATCACTCTTGCTTTTTGCTTGATCACGTCGACCGTGCGGGCAAAGGTATCATCGTTCTGCGTAGTTTGTGAGACGACACAGACCTTATCGAAGGAGGGAAGGGTCTCAGCTTCCTTTTCATCGGCGACTACGAAACATTGGCCTTTGGTGTAGCCGCGCAACCCGGCAACTTCGGCATGGTGATCATCGCCGACGATAACGACATCGTAGTCATCGTTCGCGTACTTGGTAATAATTTTTTGCACTTTGCGGACGAGTGGGCAGGTCGCGTCATAGACATCCGCACCGGTAGCGCGGAGTTGCTCAAATGTTTCAGGACGAATTCCATGGGCGCGTACTAAAACGGTTCCACCCTGAATAGCCGACATATTCTCGATCGAATGAATGTTTTGTTCGGTGAGTTCCTCCATGACCTGGGCGTTGTGAATGAGCGGTCCGAAGGTTTGGACTGGGCCATCAATCTTCTTCGCTAAATCCATTGCCTGATCAAGCGCTCGACGAACTCCCCAACAGAAGCCAGCAGTTTCAGCAACAAGAATCTTCATATATCTAGTATCCTCTAGCTAACGGGTATTGTTCGAGCGTCTCAGTATTATAACGACGAGCTGTTTCCTGAAGAAAGTACCTGGCTTCACAACCGCTCCTGTTGGGAAAATCGTCCCCTATATACAGCATGTCCCTCGGTGCGTTGTAAGACGAGTTGGCAGATGCGGGTACCGGCATGAATCGCCAACGGACGACCGGCAACATTTGCCATCTCCAGGACCTGCCTGTTGCTCACTCCTGGAGCGACAAATCCAGAGGTGACATGAATCATGAGCCCAAGGCGAGCAAAACGGCTCCTCCCTTCGAGCCAGCCACAGATGTTATCTGGCAGACGAACATGTTCACGGGTAATCCCGTGGATGGTCTCACCCGGTTTCAGTAAATAGGGCCGGTCGAGTTTTTGCACTTGCGTGACCAAACGGTAGTCTGCGTCTTCGGTCATGTCGATGATGTCTGGGCCACCTTCCATCACGCGAATCTCGTCACCTAAGGCATGGGCAAGAATTAAGTTACCGATTAAGAGCGAGGAAGAAGCGTATAGTTCCAATCGCCATGAAACTTACCGGGTTTGATATTGAGC
>VGTJ01000129.1 GCA_016874775.1 Deltaproteobacteria bacterium | reverse complement strand
AGCGCTCAATATCAAACCCGGTAAGTTTCATGGCGATTGGAACTATACGCTTCTTCCTCGCTCTTAATCGGTAACTTAATTCTTGCCCATGCCTTAGGAAGGGAAGTTTAGGGAACAAATGGCACAGGAAGGAAGAGTGGGCGGAGGAACGCAGCAGGTTGCGCCCCTCCCTTTTGCGAGGTTGCGTGCTTCTCAATCAGGTCCGAGAACATTCGGACACTGTACACAAACAGCCTCCGACCCGTGTCATTCAGAGCGCCACGAAGAACCTCTCCGTGCGATACGCACGATGGACTGAGAGATTCTTCGTCGCGACACCCGTCAGAATGACAAATGGAGACGGTCAGACGCTTACGTCGCGCAGTGCCACTACGCCAAAAAGCGCTGCACACGCTCAACAAACGTTGCCGTCTGCTCGATCTCTGGGCGATGTCCGCAATTGTCGAGTAACACCAAATCCGACCCTGGGATCGATTCATTGAATACGTGCGAAGTGCTGATGGGAACGATTTTGTCCTGCTTCCCCCACACGATCATGGTTGGCAGTCCCACCACATTTTCGAGGAGATTCGGCAGGCTGGGATTGAACATATACGGCTGCCAGGCAACACGAGCAGTTTCTGCACGCGCATCTTCCCACGCTTCGAATTGCTCTGGGGTTTGCTCGCCACCGTAGAGCTTGGCGAATTCAGGGGTACTCTCGATGCTGTTCACACTGGCATCAACATAGGCACGGGCCGTCACCACAAACATATCCGCGATATCACCCTGCGGTGGACGAATGCCGGTTGGCGAGACCAGTACCAGTTTGCGGAACTGCTTCGCATCACACGCCGCCATCTCTGCCGCGATCCAGCCACCCATCGAAAAACCAATCACATCGACAGGCGACCAATTCATTTCGCGGATCACTCGGGCATAAAACCCGGCGAGATCGCGAGTGTTACGAACCCACTCAACGCGTGGCGTTTTGCCAAAGCCAGGATGTTGCGGGATAATCACTGTGCGTGAGCGGGCCAGTTCGCTATGCCAACGTAACCACCCAGGATGACCAATCTCTTCGTGCAGGACCAGCAACGGTTTCCCACTGCCGCCTTGAATACAGGTTAACTCGGCCCCAGCAACTTTTGCGGTTACTTCTTTCCATTCTTGTGCCATTGTTTTCTCTTGCTCCTTCCAATCCGTGGTATTTTTCTGGAGCCGCAGTCCTTCCCTCTTACTGAAAACTGCCGTCTCCTGTCTGAACGTTCACTCAAAAGAGGAAGTCGCCGACACTGATACCACGTGCTCCCGTACCCGTGCAACCTCATCCTTCGCAATCGCCGCCAGAGTTTGCTAAGACCATACAACGACAAGAATGCGAAGGAGGAGAACGACATGGGACCGTTACAGGGATTACGTATCGTTGAATTGTTTTGCATTGGACCTGGGCCATTTGCCGGTATGCTCTTGTCCGATATGGGCGCAGATATTCTCCGGATCGATCGCCCACAAGAACCCCAACTCGGCTATCCAGATTACCAGTATCGGACGTTGTGGCGGAATCGGCGTGCGGTACAGCTTGATCTTGCCAAACCGGCTGGCGTCGAGGCCGTACTCCGTCTCGTTGAGCACGCGGATGGATTGATCGAAGGGTATCGTCCTGGTGTTGCCGAGCGACTCGGCATCGGGCCAGACGTTTGCTTGCAACGTAACCCACGACTCGTCTACGGACGCATGACTGGCTGGGGCCAAGATGGGCCACTGGCAAAACAGGCCGGCTTCGACATCAACTACATCTCTCTTACCGGCCTTCTCAGTGCTGTCGGTCCGGTAGAAAAACCGGTTCCACCGCTGATTGCCGCAGGAGATTTCGGCGGTGGAGGTATTTTTCTGGCAATGGGGATGCTCGCCGCCTTGTGGGAAGTACAGCGCTCCGGTCGTGGTCAGGTGGTCGATGCCAGCATTGTCGACGGCGCGTCGAACTTGATGGCATACGTCTACGGTGGACTCGCTGGCGGTGCCTGGCAAAATCAAAGAGCAGCAAACACCGTCGATGGAGGCCATTGGCGTTACAGCGTCTACGAGTGTAGCGATGGCAAGTTCGTGTCAGTCGCCGTCATGATGGACCCATTTCTCAAAGTCCTCTTTGAGAAACTCGGACTTAACGCCAACGACTTCCCTGAACCGAACAGCCGCAAGAACTGGCCAGTCTATAAGGAACGATTAGCAGCCATCTTCCGTACGCAACCACGCGATACATGGGTCGCGATGTTTGCTGGTACAGATGGCTGCGTGGCACCCGTGTTAGATCTTACCGAAGCACCACAACATCCACATAATAAAGCACGCGGGACCTTTGTTGAGCATGAAGGCGTACTGCAACCTGCCCCTGCGCCACGCTTTAGTCGTACGCCATCAGAGATCAGTCGTCGCCCGCCAGCGAATGGTGCGGATACCGAATCCGCATTGCAAGACTGGGGATTCACCAACGGAGAGATCGGCGATCTGCGCAAGCGCGGGGCGTTTGGGTAAGGCTTTGGCAATGAAGAGTGAAGACACAGCTCAGGAAAACAACGCTGTTTTCCAACTTTGAACTCCTCACTCTTCATTCTTCATTCTTCATTCTCCAACGCCTCCAGCAGTGCGCGTGCGTCCTTCATATCCGGCAGATCAAACCCTTCGGTAAACCAACTATAGACATCCGACAACATGTTGTGAGCCTCGCGTTGCCGTCCTTGCTGCTGCCACAGTCGCGCCAAAGGAACCACCGCCCGAAGTTCAAACAGCTTTTCCCCTTGCTTGCGCGCAATCTCAATCGCCTGCAGAAAGTGGGTTTCGGCATCGGCAACCTTATTGTGGCGCTTCGACTGCAACAGTAGCGCGCCTTTAGTAATATGCAGCTGCGGTGTCCAATGACGTTCGTCATTTTGCTCGTTCGCAACAAAGGCTTCAGCAATCAATCGCAAGCCTTCGTCAATCTGCCCACTCGCACCATACAGCACCGCTAATATGGAGAGATTTCCCGACTGGACCAAGCCCGCGCCTGAGACGTTATACGACGCAATCGCCCGTTGGACTTGGGCAATCCCCTCCTGAAGCTGACCTTGATTGGCCAGCGCGATACCAAGATGAAACGTTCCTAATGCCCACCAAAACGAGAACTCTTGTTCGCTGGCGATCTCCACCGCCTCTTCAGCCAACGCTTGCGCGGCTGGCCATTCCCGACAGCCATTATAAAGATTGGCGGCAAAATCGAGGGCAAGAACAAGCGACGTCGAATGCCCGACCTTCCGTGCCAGAGCGATCGCTTCCTCGCTTCGCATACGTGCCCGATCAAAATACCCTTGCAACCATAACGTCCACGCAGAAAAGCTACGCGAAACGACACCGGGATCCTGTCCAGACATATAGGCGAGCATGTGATGCTGCCGTTGGTCATACAGTGTGATCGCCTGCTCCGAGTGATGGAGGGCATGGGGTAACTCACCAAGAAAATGGAGCACGTTTCCTAACATTCTGTGTGCATCAAGCAACAGTGTCTGGTCACCGACACTTTCCGCCAGGCGCAGGCACTGTTCAGCAAGCGTGCGAGCCGTGTGTAACTTTCCGCGGACCAGATAAAAGGCGAATAGTCCGCTCAATACCTGAAAGAGTTGCGGCGTTTCGCCAATACGCCGACACAACTCCTGGGCACGAGCGTATGTACTCTCGACCTCCGGCGCCGCATATCCCTTGGTTGCCATGAGTGCCACGCCCATCATCGTCTGGAGCGCAAGTTCCGTCTCGATTCGTTCTTCGTTCTCAGGAAGTTCAGCCAGGAGCGTCAGCGCCTGTGTCAGATGGCTAATCGCTTCAGCATTTGCTGACCGTTGGATGGCGGCTTGCCCCGCTTTTTGCCAGTAAGGAATCGCTTGAGCGCTCAGACCTGCCTCAGTGTAGTGATAAGCGAGGAGTTCAGGTTCAGCCGCTTTCGTTTCCGAGAATTGCGCTTCAAGCGTATACGCAATCTGTTGGTGACGCTGCTGGCGCTTGCTCTTGAGCAAAGACTGATACGCCGCATCCTGAATCAGCGCATGTTTGAAAACATACTGTGAGTCTTGTCCGATCCCGCGGGGGTACAAGACCTCAGTCTGAACCAGCTTCGCTAACGCCTGACGCAGATCCGATTCGTCTAGTGGGGAAATCGCTCTGATGAGTTCGTACGAAAACGCTCTGCCACACACCGCGCCAAGCTGTGCTACCTCTCGCGCGGCACCCAAGCGATCAAGTCGCGCAACGAGCGAGTCGTGTATCGTCGCAGGGATCGCCAACGGAGGTAAGGTTCCCGTCAATACATAGCCATCTCCCTGTTCTCGGAGCAGGCCAGACTCCAGTATCATTTTCGTCGATTCTTCGACAAACAATGGCACCCCGTCCGTTTTTATCACGATCTGTTCAACCACCTCGTTCGGCAGTTGCTTCCCACGCACGATTTTCTCGATCATCGCTTCACTGTCCTTGCTCGTCAGACGACTCAAGGTCAGTGGTCGCAAGTGGGAACGCATCGGCCAAGGTGGCGCAAACTCTGGACGAAACGTCAGTACGACCAGTATTCGGGTAGCAACGACATGTTCAAGCAAAAGGCCAAGCCATTCGACCGTTGAGGGGTCAGCCCAATGAATATCCTCCCACACCGAAAGTACGGGTTTGTGTTCCGCACTCTTCAGCAACCAGGTGAGCATGGCCTGTTGGGTTCGTTCGCGTTGTTTCTGCGGTGTCAGGTCAGGAAGAGGAAAGCGGCTAGTCGGCAGCGACAACAGCGTGGCAAAAAACGGTACCGTGTTTGGCAAATCCATTCCCGAGTGAGCGAGCGCGCGCTCCAGCTTTGTCAGTTGCACCTCAGGCAGATCTTCACGCTGCAATGACAAACTGCGATGCAAGAACTCGATCATAGGATGCAGCGCACTTTTATGATGATACGAAGAACATCGGGCTTCCAACCGGAGAGCAGTAACCGGATCGATGCGTTCCTTGAGGAGATGGATAAGCCGCGACTTGCCGATGCCAGCTTCACCGTTCAGGAGGACGACCTGCCCCTGGCCTTCTTGTGCGTGTTCCCAGCTTCTCAGGAGAAATTCGATTTCTTCCACGCGCCCAACAACCGGCGTCAGACGCGTAGGCGCGGTAATCTCCAGGCGATGGCGAGCGCTACTTTGGCTCAGTACCTGGTAGGCATCGAGCGCTTGCGGAAACCCTTTCAGGGTTTGCTCGCCTAGGGATTCGCAGACAAAGTAGCCCTCAACTAAACGATGAGTCATCGCACTGAGGACGATTGTGTCAGGCGCAGCCAGACTTTGGAGCCGGGCTGCAACATTTGGCGTTTCCCCGAGGGCCAGTTGTTCATATCGCTGCCCGCCGCCAACCTCTCCAACCACAACAAGTCCAGTGTGAATGCCAATCCGTGCGTGGAGCGGACGCTTCGCGAGTAGAGATGCTTCAGCAAGACGAACATTCTGTGTTCGCAGGCTTTGCAAAATCTCAAGCCCAGCCAACACAGCGCGTCGCGCATCATCTTCATGCGCGGCGGGGTAGCCAAAGTACACGAGCACGCCGTCACCAAGATACTGGGCAATATGGCCTTCGTAGCGCTCGATCACTTTCGCACATACGCTTTGATACAGCTGCACCACAAAGCGCAGCTCTTCCGGATCAAGTTGAGAGGATCAAGCAGTCGATCCCACCAGATCGCAGAACATCACCGTTAGTTGTCGTCTTTCGGCGGTATTCCGCCCAGAGTCGAGAGTCCGATGTCCAGGGTCAGAAAACCGAGAATCGGGAATCGAAGAGTGAGCTTCTTGACTTTGGACCTTAGACCTTGGACTGTGGGCCCCTTCGAACTCTGGAGTCTCTTCGCCCGCTCGCCCGTCTTCTTTGCCGTTTCCCTGTCGTCCCAGCCAAACTAAGATCTTCCCGTCCTCATCCACAGCGATCTGTTGTGCATCAATCAGCTCATCTTTCACATCCTGGAGATAGTCGTCATCAAGCGAATATCGCCGTTTCAGCGCGCCGTACGATACTCGCCCTTGCCGTTGGAGCAATTCAGTAATTTGCGTGAGCAATTCGTCAAATGTCATAACTGGGTCACTTTACCATTGAATAAATCAATCAATGACTCAATGACCCAACTCATCGAGGAGCGCCTTTGCCTCCTGCAGGTCTGGGGTCTCAAATCCTTCAGTGAACCAGGTATAGACATCACGTAACATGCGGTGGGATTCATCGAGTCGCGCCTGGAAAAGGGGATGGGAGTTGTGAGGTGCGCCGTCCTGAAATTGTTGTTGTCGCATCCGACAGAGGCTCAGGGTCGCGCGCAGCTCCCATGATTTCGCCTGTTGCTGACGTGCGATGGCGATTGCTTGGCGAAAGCATCTTTCCACCTCCCTCACCGCCTCCTCTGAGACTAGGGGCTTGAGACTGGGGGCTTGTGGGGAGGAACGGTTCTCTAGGCTCAAGCTCCTCGCCCCTGCGAGCATCAGCTCACCTCTGACGCGATACAACTCCGCCACGAACGCGACCTCTCCTTTCTTTTGCGTAATCTCAAGCGCTTCGCTAATCAGAGAGAGTCCTTCATTCAGCTGCCCAACCTTTGCACATGTCTCAGCCAACATCAGCAAAAACCACGACTGTACTAAGTTCGCGCCCATCTCTCGTATCTTTGCCAGGCCGTGCCGAATTTGGGCTAGTCCTTCGTCGTAGTTTCCGTGTTGTCCCAATGCCCATCCGCGAACGATTTTCCCGTAGGCAGTCCAAAGCGGAAATCCCTGCTCGGTAGCTAGCACCACTGCCTGTTCAGCGTAGTGCAAAGCAGTTTGCTCCTCGCGACGCAGTTTCCCTAGTCCACACGCAAAGATGATGGCCATCGACTGACTGAGCGGCCATCCTAATTGCTCAGCCAATGTCAACGCTTCTCTCCCTTTCTGCTTCGCTTGCTCGGGATACCCACGACACCACAAGGTCCAAGACAGGTAGGACAAGCTATTCACACCAGGATCTTGCAACGTACGCCCGACTCCTTGTGGAGAAGTGGCGTTATAGGTTGCCATACTTTTTCGCAAATACTCTTCGACCAACACAAATTCGCCTTGATAAAAAAGGATGTTTGCGAGTACGACTTGGGTTTGGAGCAAACGTGCCGGATTACCCTCTTGTTGCGCTAACGACAAACACTGATCTCCGAGTTGGCGTGCGGTCTGCAGTTCACCACGTGTGAAGTAATAAATCTCAAGGCCCGAGAGCACTTGAAAAAGCCGGGGGGTTTGACCGACTCGTCGACACAACGCTAACGCGTGGGCATAGGTTTTCTCCACATCTGGCGCAGCATATCCTTTGAGTGCCATCAGTACGGGACCGAGCGTCGCATACAAGTGCAGTTCCTGTTGGTAGCGAGCGGAACTCTGTGGAAGCGTGGTGAGGACCGTCAACCCTTTCTGTAAATGTTCGACCGCCTCAACAAAGGCAGATTGCGCAATCGCGTTCTGCCCAGCCCTTTGCCAGGCTGGAATCGCGAATGCGGCATCTCCAGCTTCTGTATAATGACGGGCGATGACTTCGAGTTGCGCTTCTTTCGCCTCGGGAAATCGTGTCTCAAGAGTCCGGGCAATGAGTTGATGATATTGCTGTCGTTTGCCAATCAGCAACGATTGATAGGCCGCATCTTGAATGAGTGCATGCTTGAATACATAACGCATGCGTGGCGCGACCCCGCGGCGATACAGCACTTCCGCTGCGACCAGCTTTTCTAGCGCCAGGTGGAGTGCGCCCTCATCCCCACCGACCACGGCGTGCAGAACTTCAGGCGCAAATTCTCGCCCTAAGACAGCGGCAACTTGTGCAACATCCCGCACCGACGCAAGCCGATCAAGACGGGCAAGCAGCGAATCGTGCAAGGTTGTCGGAATCGCCAAAGGTGGGAGCGGCCCGAGTAAGTGATAGGCTCCTTCTCGTTCTTTCATTAACCCAGATTCCAGCACTGCCTTGGTGAGTTCTTCGACAAACAACGGGATGCCATCGGCTCGGTGCACAATCTGTTCTTTGACTTCGTGCGGCAACGTCTTCCCCTTGATGACCTGCTCGACCATCTCTTCAGCATTGCGTACACCGAGTCGTCCTAACATCAGTGACGTCACATGGGAGCGAGGAGTCCAGGGATGGGTGAATTCCGGGCGAAACGTCAAGACGGCTAAGATGGGAACTGTCGGCAATTGTTCGAGTAGTAGTTGTAGCAGTTCGAGCGTCGACGGATCAGCCCAATGCAGGTCTTCCCACACGGTTAGCACGGGATTGTGTCGCGCCAACGACAAAAACCACGAGACAATCACTTGCAACAACTTTTCTCGCTGTCGCTGTGGTGTAAGCGTGGGGTACGCATCGGTAGGAAGGGGAAGCGACAGCAGGTTGGCAAATACCGAGACCCCATCTTCCAAATGCGCCCGAGCCATCACGCGTTCGAGTTTCTGTCGCTTTGCTTCGCTCGTTTCGTCTCGTCCAAATTGCAACGAACGTTGGATATAATCGATCACTGGATAGAACGCGCTTTGCTGATGATACGGTGAACAGCGAGTTTCTACGCAAATACTCTGTTCTCGGAGCTGTTCTCTCAGTTCTTGAAGGAGTCGCGATTTGCCAATCCCTGCTTCTCCACTCAACAGCACCACTTGTCCACGCCCCTCTTGCACTTCTTCCCAGCGTTTTAGGAGCAGGTTGCTTTCTTCTTCTCTACCAATAAACGGGGTGAGACCTGCCGATGTCGTCGCTTCGAGTCGGTAGCGCGCCCCACTCTCACTCAGTAACTGATAGATTTCCGCTGGCTCTGACTGCCCCCGAAATGTCTGCGTCCCGAGAAGGCGGCACACGAAGTATCCTTCAACTAAACGCGCCGTGGACGCTGCCACCATCACGGTATTCGGCTCCGCAACACTGAGCAGATGAATCGCGACCTGCGGCGTCGGTCCCAGCGCGATTGGCTCCGGTACGCCCTGCTCTCCGCGAGTATCAACAATGACTGGACCAGTATGAATGCCAACTCGGACGTGTACTGACGGAACATCGGCGATGGGCCAGTAATCTACCCGTTGAATGGCGTGGACAATATCCAAGCCAGCTTGCACTGCTCGACGAGCGTCATCTTCATGCGCTTGTGGGTACCCCCAATAGATAATCAACCCATCACCAAGAGACTGGGCAAGATACCCTTCGTAGCGGCCAACAATTTCCTCACAGACGCGTTGCGCGACAAGCAATGCCTAGCGCCAGTCTTCAGGATCGGCACGTTCCTCAGAGGAAACAGCTCTCCCTAGTTCACAGAACATCACTGTGAGTTGTCGCCTCTCGGCGACACTCCGTCCAGCGTCTAGGCTCCTCGCTTCAGGCTCCGACAAACCGGGAGTAGGCAGCGGAGATCGAAGGTCAAAGGGAGAAGAAACCACGCCTGGAATTTGCAACGCTGAACTTTGGACTTCAGACCTTGGACTTTGGACGTATTTTGACTCTGGACTCTGGACTCTAAACTCTGCACTTTCCGCTTCCTGTCGCCCCCTCCACACCAGCACTTTTCCACCTTCATCCACGGCAACCTGTTGAGCATCGATGAGCTCAGTTTTGATGTCCTCCAGATAGTCGTTATCCAACGCAAAGCGTCGTCGGAGTGCACCATACGATACACGCCCTTGGCGTTGCAGAAGATCAAGGATCTGCGTCAGGAGTTCGTCGAAAGTCATGAGAGCTGGTTGACTGATGGCATCGTTGTGAGAAGAATGCCTGTGATTCACGAACTTGCAATAGAGGGGAGAGCCCGATGGCACGAATAGGAGTCGCATTTGCAGGAGGCTTATCGCCCGCTGAGATCGTCGAGTGTGTCAAACTGGCGGACGACCTCGGTTACGAATCCGCCTGGGTTGCCGAAGGTCATGGCGGTGATCAGTTTTCCATTCTCACGGCATGCGCCGTGCAAACGAAACGCATCTTGCTCGGCACCAGCATCACGAGCATCTTTGTCCGCAGCGCACCGACCATCGCGATGGCGGCTGCCAGTGTCGATTACTTCTCTAATCAACGCATGATTCTGGGTCTCGGTTCCAGCCACAAGGTGCAGGTCGAACCCGAACACGGCATTGCTTATGCGAAACCCGAGCAACGTATACGAGAGACCGTCTCGATCATTCGCACGTTACTGCGCGACGGAGTCGTGTCGCATAAAGGGGAGACGATAGAGATCAAGAATTTCGATTTGTGGTTCACTCCCATACGCCGTGACATTCCCATCTATATCTCCGCAGTGTTCCCACGCATGTTGGAAATCTGTGGTGAACTTGCCCAAGGTGCGATGATGGTCTGGAGCACAACGGACTCCGGCAACAAGGCAATGGAACATGTTGCCACCGGGGCACGTCGAGCCGGACGGAAACTGGAAGATATCGACATCGTTTCCTTGTTGTCATGCAGTGTGTCAGACAACCGGAAAGAGGCGATTGATCGCCTACGTCCGGCTGCCGCGTTCTATGCCGGGTTTTTCCCGCGTTACAATCGCCTGATGGCCGAAAGTGGGTTCGCCAAAGAAGCGGAAGCCATTCGTGCAACCTGGCAAAAAGGCGATCGCGAAGGTGCGGCGAAGCTCGTACCTGACGCAATGGTCCAAGCGTTGGGAATCGCTGGCACGGCGCGCGAGTGTCGCGAACGCGTGGAAACGTACCGCCAGTCAGGCATCAAACTCCCGATCATCTTTCCTGTCGGTGGCGGAACAGATGGAAAACAGAAAGTGATGGACGCCATTCGTGCGTGTGCACCGTAGGAGAAGGAGTCAGGAGGCAGCATGCAGTAGTCAGGAGAATAAAGATGGAACTGTGGGCTAGAGGCTGGGGCTGCCTTCTCCTTTTGGGGGTAGGCTTTTACGCTGAGAAAAGACGAGACGTCATGCCCGCGAATGCGGGAATCCAGGGAGAATACGCAATCGTTCAGGGGTGAAGCTCCTGGATGCCCGCCTGCGCGGGCATGACGAACACGCGGCTCCTCACGAGGGGAAATCCGCGCCAATTGAGGCTTGGATAAAAACCTACCCTTATGAAGCTGCCTTCTCTCTCCACAAGCCCCAAGTCTCACGCCCCTAGTCCCAAGGGTTGAAAACGAAAAACCTGAAACAAAAAAGGAGGAAGCGTTATGAAAACCATCCATGTCGCAAAAGCCGACATGCTCAAACGAACGGCCCGATTTACTGAACTACGTTCAAGCAGTAGAGCGTTTATCGATAGCAAGATTCCCGGCCATGAACGCGAGATTTTCAATGTCATTGGCCGTGGCGTGACAGAAGATACCACCCTCAATCCCGCGATCACCGATGCGCGTGATTTCAATCTCACGTACATACGCGCTGAACCAGGCAAGGGCGCGGCACTGCATGCGCACACAACGGTTGAGGTGTTCGTCGCACTCTCGGGCGAGTGGGCGATCTATTGGGGCGACGATGGTGAACAAGAAATTATTCTTCAGCAATGGGACACTGTCTCTGTCCCGCCAGGAGTGATGCGTGGATTTCGCAACGCTGGCAAAGAGTCGGGGCTGTTGATGGCAATTCTCGGCGGCACGGATGCAGGACACGTCAGTTGGACGCCAAAGGTCCTCGACCAAGCGAGAGCCACCGGCTTAAAGCTCGACGACCACGGCAATCTCATACAGTAGCAAAAACACAATACCTAAATCACCGACAGTGAATGGCTCCTCCGTAGTGAGAATGGCGGTACGTAGCACCCTGCCACGCGAGAGGAGCCGTTGCGGCATCCTGCCCCTTCATCATTTTCCCTGAGAATCCTCTCAGGTTCGTAACACAGTAATCACACACCACTATTTGCCGGCAACGGACGATCGTACGTTTGCCCGTGCGCCATTCCCTTGTGGCACCGCCCTTGCTCCATAAGGCAGAACAAAAATCTTTTCCTACGACTGTGACTACCGATCGTCGCTCTCACTTTTTCATCTGCTCTCAATCGCAGATGAGAGCGGCACGGCCCCTGAACAGTTGTCACCGCGCACTGTATGGTTCGACAGACACACTTTCCCAACCTCTGCCGTGGCCCTCCACTCACCGACATGAGCAATACTCTCCATGTCACTGCAGAGAACATCTGCACCCACCCTCTCCATGAGATCAACCATCAACGAGCCTGGGGTCATCTCCCTCGAAGACTGACATTTGGCGACTCCATTCCTGAAAGGAGTGTGTATTATGCAAAACATCAAGCGACTGCACCGTTTTCTCTTCGTCGCGTTGATAGCCAGCTTCCCACTCCCGCTGGTTCTTGGGACTCTTGTCGTTTTTCCTTCTGCCATCAGCCATGCCGCTGATGATGATACCGGCAGCATGAGTCGTAACCGTCCAACATTGGAAGTTGTTCTTGATCGGTCGACCTTAGACTCACCCAATGGATCAGGGATAGGCACTGCGCCGATTCGTGGCCCCTTCCGCATTGATGGTCAGCTTTTCGAAGAAGGGCAGGCTCCCACCGGTGGTACCACTGGCAGTCCTCAGAATGCCATCGGTACGTTTCACATGACCGGCTGGATCGGTACCGATGGGCAAGCAATCGTTCAACAGGTCTATAACATCAATGAGCGTGGCACATTCATTGCGGAAGGTATACTACAACTCAGTGAGCTTACGGGTGGCACCTCGACAACCTCACAAGAAGAGAAGCTCGCGGTTATTGGTGGAACCGACGACTTCCGTAATGTGTTGGGTGAACTCACAATCGCTCGCCGCAGCAACGGCTCAGGACTACCCATAATGGAAGTTGAAGGGCGCCTCAGAGGAGCACGTACTGGAACGAAAGACGACGATACTAACGGAGGCGGAACGACCAGTGGCACCACAACCAGCGGCACGACCGGTGGCACCACTGGCGGAACAACCAGTGGGACAACCACTGGTGGGACGACCTCGGGTACCACGACCGGGGGCACGACCAGCGGGACCACCAGCGGCACCACAGGCGGAACAACCAGTGGGACAACTACTGGCGGTACGACCAGCGGGACCACGAGTGGGACAACGACCGGTGGCACGACTTCAGGCACGACCAGCGGCACAACGACCGGTGGTCCTGGCGGGACAACCGGTGGCACTACGAGTGGCGGTCCTGGTGGGACGACCGGTGGGACGACCACTGGTGGGACCACCTCTGGCACCACCAGCGGAACAACTAGCGGGACAACTACTGGCGGGACCAGTGGCGACACCACGAGCGGCACGACCAGTGGCACAACTTCTGGTACGACGACTGGCGGGACCACGAGTGGCACGACCAGTGGCACCACCGGTGGCACCACAACTGGAACGACGAGTGGCACCACCACCGGCGGCATGACGAGCGGTGGCACTACGGGTGATACTACGACTGGTGGGACCACCAGTGGCACGACAAGTGGAACGACTACCGGCGGCACCACAAGTGGAACGACCACCGGCGGCACGACCACCGGTGGCACCACCGGCGGCACGACCAGTGGAACGACTACCGGCGGTACAACGAGCGGCACGACCTCTGGTGACACCACCGGCGGCACGACCAGTGGGACAACGACCGGTGGCACCACCGGCGGCACCACAAGTGGAACGACCACCGGCGGTACAACGAGCGGCACGACCTCTGGAGGAACGACCGGAAGTACTACGAGTGGCACGACGCCTGAGAATTTGAGGGGATTGAGAATACTCCCTCGCTCTCGCTAACCTCAGCGCAGTTCCGACCGTGAAAGTGGGAGAAATGGCTGAACGGACAGAGCGCGCGAAGCACGGACAAAGGCCGGTGGCCATTCTTCCCATTCTTCCTTTTTCTCCGTTTTTCTTCATGATCATCGAGGTTCTTATGAAACTCGTCACAACACTCGGTAGACACGCATCGCACCGATTCATTACTTTCACACTCAACCTATTTCGTCAGCGTAACCGCATGGCTTTCTCCCCTGATCTTTCATTGCCTGAGCCACAACCGGGTCAGGAACGTTTTGCCCCAGACCCAAGGAAACGTGTGTGGACCGGTGAGGAGATTTTTGCTCTGGATGTCCGCTCACTTGCGCTCTTTCGTATCAGTGTCGCGCTCGTCATCCTGATGGACCTTTATTTGCGAGCCTTCGATTTGGCGGCTCATTACACTGACTTCGGTCTTCTTCCTCGCCCCATCGCCATCACTGAATACGCGACACAAGGTCTTTTGTCATTGCATTTTCTGGGAGGAGGGACACTGAGCCAGATCGGACTTTTCTTCATCGCTGCCTGCTGTGCTGCAGGGCTTCTGCTTGGCTATCGAACCCGGTTGATGACGATATTGTCGTGGCTGTTACTCGTCTCACTCCACAATCGCAACCCGATGGTCCTCGATGCCGGAGATGTCTTACTGCGGTTGCTGCTGTTCTGGGCAATGTTTCTTCCGCTCGGGGCAACCTACTCGCTCGATGGAGTGCTGACACCCCCTGTCCGTGCGTTTCCGGAACGCGTGCGTTCTATCGGCACCATCGCGTTGATTTTACAAATATGCTTCGTCTACTGGTTTACCGTCGCGTTGAAACATGATCCGGTGTGGCGCACTGAGGGGTCAGCCGTCTATTACGCCCTCAATCTGGATAGTTTTGCTACACCTTTTGGACTGTGGTTGCGGCAGTTTCCTACCGTGCTTCCATTGCTCTCCTTCGCCACGCTAATCATTGAAGCGATAGGCCCCTGTCTGCTCTTCCTGCCGATTTTCCATGTACCACTCCGTTTCTTCGCTGTCTGTATGTTTCTTGGCCTCCATATTGGTTTTGCGCTCTGTCTCGACCTCGGCATCTTTCCGTTTATCGTCGGCGCGGCATGGCTGGCGCTGTTACCGAGTTGGTTCTGGAATTCCCTTACGATCCCGACTGATCTCAGCGTGTCACGAAAATTTACTCTCCAGCATCGGCTCGAAGGATGGCTCGGAAAAACTCGCTATCTCAGAGTCGCCGCAGCCGCTCACCCTCCATTGTGGCGGCCCACAGTCAGTACGCTGTTCTGCGTACTGTGCTTGGTCTACATCTTCTGCTGGAACTTACGAACTGTAGACTTCGCCAGATACAGCACGGTTTTTCCGGTCGGCTACAACTGGTTCGGTCATACGCTACGAATTGACCAGATGTGGGGCATGTTCGCCCCGAAACCGGCAAGTGACGATGGCTGGTATGTCATCCCCGCACGTTTACGTGATGGCTCGGTCATGAATCTCATGACCGACGGTGGTCCGATAGCTTGGGAGAAGCCGGTGCATGTGGCGGCAACCTATCGCAATCAACGCTGGCGCAAATATCTGCGTAACGTCTGGGAACAAGAACACTCCCACCACCGCCTCTACTTCGGGCAGTATCTGTGTCGGGATTGGAACGCACGGCATGCTGGCGCCCTGACACTCGCAACCTTTGAGATCTTCTATGTAAAGGAAGAAACCCTTCCCAATGGAGAGATCGCATCTCCAGAAAGAGTCCTGTTGTGGTCACATCGGTGCTTTTAAGCAATCCTCTGCCCTGTATCGTCGTGGTTCGTCTCCAGTAGGACAGCACGTGAGCCTTACTGAGAGCGTTCTCAGGTCCTCTCAGGCAAGGTTCAGCAAGATGATGTACACACTTCCTGTCAGTACCATATCACTTACAGGGAGGTCCACGCATGCATTGTCTCACTCTCAAGGTTAGAGCGGTTTCCACCCTTCTCTTGTCCGCAACCATGTTTATCGAATGGTCGGGATTTCCTCACATCGTGTTCGCGCAAAACGTACAAGAAGCGCCCACAGGGTTCGACGATCAATCAAATGGGCTCACCACACCAGAAGAGTTTCAGAACGATCGCACGTTGTTCAACGAGCAAGAGCAAATCGTCGATGGTCTGGGGCCCGTCTACAATGCCCAGTCCTGCGGCGAGTGTCATCAAAATCCCACCTCTGGCGGTGCAACACAGATCAGCGAGTTACGTGCCGGGTTCTTTAATGGATCGATTTTCAACGAACATCCTGGAGGTTCACTTATCCATGCTCGCGCGATCGACGCGTCAATTCAGGAGCGGTTACAACGGAACACCAATGTCCGCACCTTACGCATGGCGTTGAGCACCCTGGGCGACGGGTTCGTTGAGTGCGTTCCCAACCAAACCTTCACCGCCATTGCTAACAGTCAACCACCGGCGATACGCGGACAAGTTATTGGCGTCCCATTGTTGGAAGCCAATGGCACCTTACGCGTTGGGCGCTTCGGCTGGAAGAATCAGCATGCAAGTCTGCTGTCGTTTGCCGCCGACGCCTACCTCAACGAAATGGGGATCACCAGCCCGCTACAGCCGACAGAGAACAGCTCCAATGGGGCCTCGGTCGCGCGTTCGATCGCGTGCCAGACCCCGAAGACAATGGAGAAGATGTGCAAGCTTTTGCCCGGTTTATGCGCGCTACGAAGGCGCCGCCGCGCGATGAAGCACTTGCTGTGACACCAGAAGCCCAAGTTGGATCACAGTTGTTCGACCACATTGGCTGTGCCATCTGCCACGTGCGTACGATCACCACAGCACCGCCAGGCACCCGGGTTAACGGTGGAACGTTCGTTGTCCCACCGGCATTAGGGAACAAAACAATTCATCCATTCAGTGATTTTCTCTTACATGACATTGGTACCGGCGATGGCATCGTGCAAAACGGTGGCCCCGCAACTCGCAATAGGGTGCGTACCGCTCCGCTGTGGGGACTCCGCACCCGCAACCGATTGATGCATGACGGGGCATCGCTGACATATCAAGAGGCGATAGGGCGTCACCAAGGACAAGCGGCGAGTATCAGCAATAACTTTTCCGCGCTCAACCCAACGCAACAACGACACGTGATAACGTTTCTGAATTCTTTGTGATGCAGATGCGCATCACTCTCCGTGCTCTCGATCTGCCAATGGCAAGGTCACCTCGAACCGGGCACCGCCACTGCGTGAGTCTCCAATGATGATATTTCCACCATGGCCAAAGACAATCGCTTGCGCAATGGCGAGCCCGAGACCAGCCTTGCCGGCGCTTGCGTGCGGGGAGACTGATCTATGCACGAATCGTTCGAAGACTTGCTGGCGCTCAACGGCAGGAATACCGGGGCCGTCGTCTTCTATGACGAGTTGTAGATACCGGGACGAGAGAGAGAGCTCGATATCAATTCTCCTGCGCGCATACCGGATGGCATTCTCAAGCAGATTCCGTATCGCCCGTTGTAGGGTCCGTGCGTTCCCTTCGATATGGGTGTCTACAGTTTTCGTGAGGTGTACTCGTCGATCCTGAAGGCGAGCAACCTCGCTCAGGAGTACGTCCTTAAGATCTATCAAAGCCCGAGGCTCACAGTAGGAAGTCGCTGAGCGTTCATCGATAGTTGCCAGCGCAAAAATATCATCGACAAGGTGTTGGAGTTGATCCACTTCCTGTAGCAATTGCCTCGCGAATGTCAGCCACTGTGTCCGTTCGGGATGTTTTCGTGCAACCTCGAGTTGCATCCGTAGGGCAGCAAGCGGATTACTGAGTTCATGCGCTGCATTGGTAAGAAACTGGCGCTGGGTCTGTACGAGGCGGGCAAAATGAGAGCGGGGGCGAGACCGCGCCAGGTCTCGCTTTGGTTGCGCCCGTGTGTCGCGCACCCGCCGGGCTTGCCCAGCTTCATGCCGTGCCTCTCCCCGATCGCGACATGAGACAACAATCCCTTCTACGGTCGGATCGTGGAGTCGATTGACGGCAACCACCATCAGCCGCCGCCACGAGCCATTGTGGTGTCGCACCCTCACTTCTAGAAATATTTTTCCTTCTGGCGTGTGGAGCAATTGAGAGAAGCCGCTCATTACCTGCGGCAAATCATCTGGGTGCACGAAGGTGAAGCCGCTTTGCCCAGTGGTTTCCGCCACTGTATACCCCAGCAAGCGCGTGGCGGCCGGGCTCTGGTACCGTGTGGTACCATCGCGGTTCAAAACAATGAGGATCTTGGAGGGCAGTCTACGGCCAGGAGTGGTGGCCGTATGACGTTGAGGTTGCGGCGACCGGGCGCGGCGCGTTCTGTGCTGCGCAACGGCAATCTCCGAGGGGTTACGGCTTGGCTTCCACCCACACCGTGAAGAAGAAAGACGGTGGGTCCATCGCGGTAACTCTTTCATTCGTGCCCCCTCGAGTCGGTCGGTTAATTCAACTCACATGCCTCGCGGAGCAGCCGGTATCCGACACCCCGGATCGTTTGAATAGATTGACGTCCAAACGGCAGGTCGATCTTGCGACGCAAATACCGAATGTAGACCTCAACCACGTTCCAGTCGCCATCAAAGTCGAATCCCCACACATGATCAACGATTCGTTGTTTCGGTAAGACTTCTCCGGCCCGGCGCATCAACATCTCTAGTAGTGAGAATTCTCGTCCAGTAAGAGAGATAACAGTCCCCGCTCGCAAGCACACGTGCCGTGCCGGGTCGATCTCGAGATCTCCGACCCTGAGGCTCATGGCGCGCGTACCGTTCGCGCGACGCACGAGCGCATGTAAACGGGCAATAAGCACAAGCGAAGAAAATGGCTTCACCAGAAAATCATCTGCCCCGACATTCAGCGCGCGTGCCTCAAACTGCTCGCCTTGATAGGCCGTAAGAATAAGAATCGGTACCCACACCTCTTTTTTTCGCAGTGCGGCACAAATCTCGTCGCCATTGCGCCCTGGCAACATAAGGTCGAGCACCACGACGTCATAGCTTCCTTCCATCGCCTTAAACAACCCTTCTTCGCCATCGGCTGCAGTATCAACATCAATCCCTTCTGCTTGCAGCGCCCCCTGGAGCGCGCTTAACAGCGAGCGTTCGTCTTCAACTACGAGAACCCTCATATGCTCATCCTCCCGTAGGATTGCCTTCCCCTAATAAGCTACCACGGCCAGAGGCCGTGGTATTAAGAAGGCCCCTCCGAAGGGGCCGAGCACATTCCGAAGCCCCCGCTGGGGGCGGTAACTCTTAGGAAGGCCCCGCTGGGGCCTCTATACGGTTAC
>VGTJ01000128.1 GCA_016874775.1 Deltaproteobacteria bacterium | reverse complement strand
TGAGAGCGCTGGGCCGCGTCCAGCTCGCCCCGCACCCGCGCAATAGTCCCCAGCTCACTCACGGCAAAGGCTTGACCCCGGACATCGCCGACCTCGCGAAACAACTGCAACGCGTCGTGCTGAGAGCGCTGGGCCGCGTCCAGCTCGCCCCGCACCCGCGCAATAGTCCCCAGCTCACTCACGGCAAAGGCTTGGCACTGGACATCGCCGACCTCGCGAAACAACTGCAACGCGTCGTGCTGAGAGCGCTGGGCCGCGTCCAGCTCGCCCCGCACCCGCGCAATAGTCCCCAGCTCACTCACGGCAAAGGCTTGACCCCGGACATCGCCGACCTCGCGATACAACCATAAGGATTCTGTTAAGGCTTCTTGTGCAGCTAGAAACTGAGAACGTTCCGTTAGTTTGACGCCTAGATCCCAGGCGATGGCAGCCATCCCTCCCTTGTCATCGGACCGGCGTTCGCGATAGCGCTGCAACAAATCCCGCAACTCGGCAATCTCTTGGTCCAACGGCACTGGTGGTGACGGAGCGAAGTGCTCACGTTGTCGCGCCGCGGCGTCACGAAAGCAACGTGTCTCCAACTGAAATGCCCAAAAGTCTTTCGCGTCGTATGGCAGTCGCTTGCGTGTTTCTTCATCAACCCAGAGCACGACTGACAGGTTGTGATCGGCAATGACCTCGCGACGGACATTGAGCGCATTCACACACAGCGGTGGCTGTTGTTGAGGGGATTTTTTTTGCTGCGCGCGAATAGCCTTCGGCAAGCCGGTGACAGAAAAGATGGTGTGCCGCGTATCAATCCGTTCTTTCTGCACAAGATGTTGAAGATAGAGGAAGAGGTCGTAACGTCGCGAGGTAATCTCGACTTCACGCCACGTGACCTTGGTGTTGATCTCTTTTGCCAGAGCATTGAGCACCGCCTGACGCGCATCCTCTGTTTCCGCGGCAAAGATGTAGAGCCCACCTTTGTTCAGGCGCAGCCGCATGGTCAGTGCAATGCGGGGGATTTCTAAACGATCCTGCAGTTCGAGGGGCGATACTTCGCTCATGGCTGCTCGACACGCGGTCGCTCCAGCAGTTTTCTCAAGCAGGGATGCGGTTGCCGCCACTTTTCCTCACCATTGCGATACTCCAACAAGGCGAGTGTATGCAGCAGTTCCAAGACTGGCGACTTCTCATCTTCCACACGACTGGTGGTATACCATCGTGGGTCGCGTAATACCTCTTGGAGCATCTCGATATGGTCAGCGCGCAACGGAAAACTGTTGCGGGTATCGATCACTGCCCGGTCCACATCTACTCGGCTGACTCGTGGTCGCTGTTCTATCAGTGCGTTACTCAAGCTCTTTGCCACTAACGCCATGAACTCGCGCATCACTCCGCCACTCATGGTAATGACTTCATTGAGTGCATCCTCGTCAATCAACGAGCGATCCATGCGACTGTACGCTATTTGTGTGAACAGGGCACGATTGGCTTTTGCTTCTTCGTCGATGTCACCCGTAACATTGGTCAGACGGAGGTTGGGCAGAATAGTTTCCTTGCCGATCGTGTTGGCAGTGGCGCGAAAGCGGGCCGAACAGACCAACGCCATATCGATAACGTAGATCACGCAGCACTTTGGTTTGGCCAAATGGAGTCCGTCACGCTCAAAGACTTCCAGACTTTTGTCCAGCGGCGCTTTGTCAGTGTCATCAATCAGGATCAGGATATTTTTTTGCGTCGGTAAGCTCAGACGTATCTCGTCAAGAATCGCGTTCAGCGTATCAATCAACTCATTGAGGCGGGGACGATAATGTTTACGGATTTCATCCCGTGTGGCGAACTCAACCTGATAGCGCGCAAAAAACTGCGCCTTAATGAAATCGAGGATCGATGGCAGTCCAACTTTGCCTTTGGCGCCGGTGTTGCCGCTACGCCCGCTACTGGTGGTAGTAGTTCGCGCAATCAGGCCGTGTAATTGATCGGCCAACTCCTGGATCTTTTTCTGCAATTGTGAAGAGGCCCTAATGCCTGCATCTTGCGCAGCTTCATAGGTTTTGAGTGCCATCGAAACGAGGAGATCGATATGATCCAAATCATCTGGATTCAACAAATCTTGAATCGAATACTTGACGACGAGAAACTCGGATTTGATCTCTGGGGTCGCGGCAAGATAATTGAGTTGCGTAGATTTGCCACAACCTTTGTGACCAGAGAAGAGAATTTTGAGGTTATTTCGTGCTTGAAGCTTCAGATCAAGAAAGAGTCGTTGGACTGACTTGGCCTTCAATTCAATATGAAACTTCGCATCCTCTCCCTTGGGATCAATGGGGCGGATTTGATCAAAATTAAGGTACGCCTGCTCTAACGGTGTGAACGAACTCGCCTCTGACATACTGCGCATCCTAGCATGGAGCAGTGGTATTGGAGAGGGGTTAACGCTTTGTTTGCCCGCGGCACGGTTTGTCCCCGAGCGTCTCTCTGGACAACTGCTTCTGAGACTGTTACGGCCTTTACCAGGCACTTTGTTCCCTGAGGTGCGGACCATTGAATGGAAGGGACAGAAAGGACGTTCGCATGCGTGTTGGAGCCACGATATTCGTACAGAACTATAAAGACTGGGACCGTTACGAGGCCGAGGAGCGCGGAGAGAAGACCGCGGCGCGACCGGAGATCTCAGATCGTTCGATCTTCCTCGAAGAGGTCAACATCGCCCGTATTGCCGACGACACCGGCTTCGACAGCGTGTGGACAGTGGAACATCACTTCACTCCCTATACGATGGTGACCAATCCACTACAATTTCTCACCTACCTGGCTGGAGTCACAAAAAGTGTTGATCTCGGCACGATGGTTGTGGTCTTGCCGTGGCACAATCCGGTTCGTGTCGCCGAAGATGTCAACATGCTCGACGCGTTGCTGGGGCCGAACCGTGAGATCATCTGCGGCGTCGGTCGTGGTCTTGGACGACGTGAATATGCCGGTATGTGTGTAGATCAGGGTGACGCCCGTGATCTGTTTGACGAGAGTTTACAGATTGTCCGTCAACTGCTCGCTACAGGGCATTGCACATTCTCCGGCAAACATTATCAGCTCAAAGATGTGCGGCTGCGTCCGCAGCCTGCGGGTGATCTCAGTGCCAACCTGTACTGCGCAGGTGGTACCGCCGAGACCGTACAGATCATTGCCAAACATGATGTGCGGCCATTGATCATTCCGACAACCTCCCTAGAAAATGCACTGCTGAACGCTCGTATGTATCAGCAGCTCCGCAGCCAAGCGGGTCATGCACCATCGGATACCAAGTTAGCGTTGTGGACCTACTGTGGTGAAACGGAAAGTGACGCGCGCGCTGGCGCTGAGCAGTATATGGTTGAATACGCGGACTCTGCCTTGCGGCACTATGAACTTCTCAGGGGACATCTGGGCGGGATTCATGGCTATGAGTCGTACGGGGCGATGACCGAGGCTCTCCACAAGGATGTCGATATTTTCCGCAAAGCGTTTGTCAGAGAACATCCGTGGGGGACGCCTGATCAAATCATTGCCAAGGTCAAACGCTTGGCTGAAGCGTTTGGCACTTCCGAAATCATGTTCATTTTCAGGTATGGTGGCATGCCGATGAAAGCCGCTGAGAAGAGTATGCAATTGTTCGCACGCGAAGTCATGCCAGCCCTGAAAGAGATGTATCCGCAGCCGATGCAGGCAGAAGCGGCGTGAAGTGTAGCGGCGCCGAATGTGCGCCCTGACGTGATCATGTAGTGAACCCTTGCGCCGAATGTGCAATTTCGGCTAGAAAAGCAGGATTGGCAAAGAATTTCAGACCCAGACGAGAGGAGGGACGACATGGCGACTGCACAACAGACGACACCGACTGCCCCAGTGGGAGTGGTGAACGAATATGATGCGATAATTATCGGCGCCGGTGTTTCTGGTTTGTACCAACTGTACCGACTTCGGGAACTCGGGCTTTCCGTACGATGCTTTGAGGATGGCAGTGGGGTAGGCGGCACCTGGTATTGGAACCGCTATCCGGGCTGCCGCTTCGATTCCGAGAGTGAAACCTACGGTTATTCCTGGTCCAAGGAATTGTTGCAGGAGTGGAACTGGAAGGAGCATTATTCCGGCCAACCGGAAAACGAAAAATACCTCAACTTCGTTGCCGACAAGTTCAATCTCCGCCCTCACATCCAGTTCAACTCACGGGTTAAAGGGGCGACGTACGATGAGAAAACTAATCGCTGGGATGTTGAACTGGAAAGTGGCCAGCGGGTACGAACACAATTTCTTGTCTCGGCGATGGGTATTCTGTCGGCGCGTTATACGCCGCCATTCCAAGGGATCGACAGTTTCAAAGGCCAGTCGTTCCACACCTCACGCTGGCCGAAAGAGAAAGTCGATTTTACTGGCAAACGCGTGGCTGTCATTGGTACTGGCGCTACTGCCGTGCAACTGATTCCGATCGTCGCCAAAGAAGTTGCCCATCTCACTGTCTTCCAGCGCACGCCCAATTATTGCGCACCGTTGCGCAATGGTTCGGTGTCCGACGAGACCCAGAAAAAATGGAAAGCCAACTACGACGACATCCACAAACAGATTCGCCAGACGCCGGTGGGTTTTCCCTATAACTTCGATCCGCGCAACACCTTTGACGTGTCCAAAGAAGAGCGACTCAAACGTTATGAAGAGTTGTGGGCGCAACCTGGTTTTACAAAATGGTTATCGAACTTTCACGACATCATGACCAACCGCGAGGCCAACGAGGATTTCGCCGAATTCGTACGCAATAAGATCCGTGCACGGGTCAAAGATCCGGTGGTGGCGGAGATGCTCTGTCCGAAGGATCATCCGTTCGGTTCGAAACGTATTCCGTTGGAAACCAATTATTACGAGACATACAACCAGCCCAATGTCTTGCTCGTCGACGTGCGCAAGGCACCGATTGAGGCGATTACAGCGAAGGGCGTCAAGACGAGTGAGAAGGAATACGAGTTCGATGTCATTATTTATGCCACGGGGTTTGATGCCATTACTGGGGCGTTGACTTCTGTAGATATTCGCGGCGAAGGTGGAGTATCGCTGAAGGAGAAATGGGTCAATAAAGGACTCAGCACCTATTTAGGACTGCAAACCGCAGGCTTCCCGAATATGTTCATCGCCACCAACGCTGCGTTCTGTAACTACACAGTCTGTGCAGAGTCGATTGTCGAATGGATTGCCGACTGTATTCGTTATATTCGCGAGAAGGGGTACAAACGTATTGCGCCAACCCAGCAAGCGGAAGAAGCGTGGGTGGATCATGCGAATGAGTTGGGGTCGTACACCCTGTTGGGCGACGCCAAGTCGTGGTTCATGGGGCAGAACATTCCGGGTAAGAAGCGCACGATGCTTCTGTATGCCAATACTGCTCCAGCGTATCGACAGAAGTGTTTGGACGTGGCAGCCAACGGCTATGAGGGATTTGTTCTCCAATAAAATATGACGCATCATGGATAGGTCATGATTAGGCCATGAGCCAGAACTACTGAAGGAGGAGACGGTATGAAGATAGGAATCCAAAACGTTTTTCCTGCGCATAAAGATTACAACGATCGCGACATGTACAAGCACGAGACGCGCTTACTGATCGAAGCCGAAGGGATGGGTTTCGATGTTATCTGGCCGGTGGAGCATCACTTCTTTGACTACTCGATGTGCCCAGATAACATGCAGTACCTCAGCTACATTGCCGCCCGCACAGAGAGGATCGAACTTGGCACGGGTGCTATTATCCTGCCCTGGAACAACCCAATGCGCGTGGTTGAGAAGATGGCGCTGTTGGATCATCTGTCCGATGGGCGCGCCGTTCTTGGTCTTGGCCGCGGGCTCTCCCGTCGTGAGTATGCTGGCTTTGGTGTGAACATGAACGAAGCCCGTGAACGCTTCAATGAAGCGGCGAAAATCGTTATTGATGGTTTGGAGAGTGGTGTCGTCGAAGCCAATACCAAGTATTTCCAGCAAAACCGCATCGAAGTGCGCCCACGACCCTTCAAGAGTTTCAAAGGTCGGCGTTACATGGTGTGCATGTCACCAGAGTCCTTCTCAGTCGCAGCCCAGCTTGGGCTTGGCTCGATGATGTTCTCGCAAGGGCCATGGGAAACCGCTGCTCCGCTGCTCGAAGACTACCGGGCCGAGTATCGCAAGTATAACAACGGCGAAGAAGCACCACCGATCAGCATCGTTGACTTCATCTCCTGCTTCCCGACCAAGAAAAAGGCTGAAGAAATCGCGCGACGCGGGATCGTTGGCTACTACTGGACCTTGATGGAACACTATCGCATGGATGATGCGGCCAATTTCGCATCGACGGGGAGTTCATACCAGCACTACGCCAAAGCAGCTGAGCAGATCAACGCTGCTGGGCACGACGCAGTCATTGAACAGTTCATCGCCTCGAATCTGTGGGGCACACCAGACATGATTTCCGAGACGTTGCGACATCGGCGCGAAATCGTCGGTGATTTTGAGGTTAACGGTGCATTCAGCTATTTCAGCACACCGTACGCTGATGTCGAAGAAAACATGCGCCTCTTTGCCAAAGAAGTCGCGCCTGAGGTAAAGAGCTGGCAACCCAAAGCCCGTCGTCAACCAGTGAACGTGCTTCCTGCCGCTGCCGCAGCCGTGGCAAAATAAGAATCTCGCTGCCGACGACCGAGGCAATTCCCACCGAAGAACCACCTATATGTAGATGCCGAACATCAGCTTCGTGCATCTACATATCCCGGCCATGTTTAACGAGTCTCTACGTATAGCAACGTCAGAGTTGGTGGATCTAGAAACATGTGTATCGTACTGGCAACTTGTTTCTGCTAATGGAAACAGTCAGTGACGTTCAATTTTAGTTAGGCCCCAAAACGACAAGGCAGGCCTCGATGTCAAAGAGCTCAACTCGCACTCCTCAGGCAAAAGACAAGCTAGAGCTCTACTACTCGCCCGTTGCGGTCATCGCGGCCACGGGTTTCTTCGTTTGGATGGTGGGCTGGATTGTCTTCTGGACGTTCGCAGGCTTGGTCAGTGGCCATTTCCTCGCCCAGCTCGTTGGCGGAGTTGCCGTAGTCTTTGGCGTGCCGCTCGTTCTTCCCTTCTTGCCCACTATTGTTCATCCCTGGCGATACAAGGGGCCGGTCGTCACCATCGACATTGACGGCATCTCGGACGTTCGGAAGAAGTGCAGCTTCATTCCTTGGTCGGACATCCGGCGAGTAACCCTGGGAGTTGGCGATACCGCGTCGATTCTGTGCTTCAAGTTTCGGCGACCCGATCAGCGCAGAGCGGACCCACCACGCCTTGGTCTGATCGGAACTCTTCTGAAGCGTATGCAATTTCTTGGGGATTGGAACGTAAGCTTGAGACTCCTTGCCTGCAACCGGCACGAAACGCTGAAAGAGGCACAAAGGTTCTGTCGCCGTAGCATTCAGCGGCAGGTGATCGAGCTGAACAAGGGCAACTACGAGGGAGGGGCTAGCAGGCAATAGGGGATCGAACGTGGTACTTAACCATCGCGCCACCGAACCCGACACACCAAGCTGGGTAGCGCGAATGTTAGGGGGGACTCTGAAAGAAAACCGCGGGAAACTCTCGGAAGGCCACATACAGGAGGAAGAAAAAGCTTCCTACCGAGAACCCCTACAACGACAGCCACCATAGCCCCCGGAGCCCAACGGCCATGAAGGGCCCAGATAAAGACGGAAGACCGAAGCGAAAGGTACGTGACGAGAGCCCACAGAGTCGGAAGCAAAAGCCGAGAGCGAAGGTCGAAGCAGAAAGAACAGAGCGAGAGGAAACAAGAAGTTAGGGATTAGCTCCACTCGGGCTATGCAGGCACGGTCAGTGGAACGACCGAAGCGCTCTGAGAAAACTGCGAGCAACGCTTTGGCCAAGGGTTTGTGAACAGACAGCGCCGAGGACACGTGTGACACTCACGGAAGCCGGTCCTCTGGCCGCTCTGGTCAATAGGAACGAGCCGAATCATCGGCGGTGTCTGGACGCGACGAAACGCTTGCCGACGGGTCCTCTACTCGTAAATGTTCACCCCTCAGACTTGAGGGAAAGTGAGAGATGAGATAGAGAGAGCGGCGTGACGCAGAAGCGCCCTGCCATTGTGCCCGTCGAGGTCTGGGAGCAAGCTCCCGAACCTGTCCAAGTCGTGATGCATGCGATGGTGGAGTACTATGAGCAGCGCATTACGCAATTGGAAGCCGAAGTGCGAGAAGTCACGGCGCGACTCAATCAGAATTCGCAGAACTCCTCCAAGCCACCCTCGAGTGATGGGCCGCACGTCAAGCGTAAGCCGCCGAAACCGGCGTCGGGACGGAAAGCAGGCGGCCAGCTTGGGCATGCCCCGCATCAGCGGGCACTCGTGCCCCTCGAGAAAGTGGATACAGTGGTGACCTGCAAACCCGAGCAGTGTCGGCGCTGTGGGGGACACTTAACGGGCAGTGATCCCGCGCCGATCCGGCACCAAGTGGTGGACCTGCCGCCCGTGCAACCGCAGCTCACCGAATATCAACTCCATCGATTACGGTGTGCGGGGTGTGGGATCACGACGTGCGGGGAATTGCCCGCCGGCGTGTTAGCAACCTGCTATGGCCCGCGCTTGGCGAGTATCGTCGCGCTCTGTACGGGCGGCTCTCGGATGAGCAAGCGCATGGTCGTGAGTTTTTGTCGCGACGTGTTAGGAATCGAGTTGTCGGTGGGCGAGATTTGTCAGATCGAACAGACGGTGACGAAGGCCGTGGCGCCGGCGGTAGAAGAAGCGGCGGTGTATGTCCAGAGTTGTGATCTCAATATTGATGAGACGAGTTGGAAGGAACGCTGGAAGCGGCGCACGTTGTGGACGCTGGTGACGACGCAGCTCAGTGTCTTCACAGTGGCGAGCGGACGAGGCGCGGCGGAGCTACAGAAATTAGTCGGCGACTGGTATAGCGGGACGATTACCAGCGATCGCGCCAAAGCCTATGACAGCCAGCCGTTGCGCCGACGCCAGCTGTGTTGGGCACATGTAGTGAGAGATTTCCAAGCCATGATTGATCGCGGAGGGCCGGGGCAAGTGGTCGGGCTTGCGCTGCTTGAACATGCCCACGTGTTGTTTGCCTGGTGGCATTGGGCCCGTGATGGCACGTGGAAACGCTCGACCTTGCAATCTTATGTGGGCACGTTACGGGCCTCCTTCAAGATGGAGTTAGAATGGGGCACCCAGAACGCCTGTCCCAAGACGGCCGCCACGTGTAAAGAATTACTGGCGCGCGAGGCTGCGTTGTGGACGTTCGTGCGGGTGGAAGGAATCGACCCCACAAATAATGCCGCCGAAAGAAGTCTCCGCGGCGCCGTCTTGTGGCGCAAAGTGAGTTTTGGCACGCAGAGTGAAAGGGGCAGTCGCTTTGTGGCCTCGATGTTGACGGTGTTGATGAGTTGTCAACAACAACACCGCAATGCCTTGAGCTATCTCACCGCCTGTTGTCAGGCGTTCTATACCCAGCGTCCAGTGCCCTCGCTCGTCCCGTAAACTTGAGGTGAGCTCGCACTGGAACAGCAGTCCAGCCCCTGAACTTTTACGGCTATAGGCCGTAGGCTATAGGGAGGGCAAAAGACCAAGGACAAGGAAGACAGTTGGAACAGAGAACTGTTTCCACTGTTGACTTTTCGCCCTGCAGCCTTCAGCCTACGGCCTTTCTCTCAGCTTCTCTCCGTATCAACTCCGCATAGCAATAAATCAACGCCAATCCACGATACGGTTTCCACCGTTCAGCAAATGCGCGCATCTCGGCTTCTGTCGCTTTCTCGGCTTTACCGAGCAATCCTTGAGCAACATATTTTACTACGCCTAAGTCCCCTCCAGGAAAGGCGTCGAATCGGGCTAAGCCGCGCATCAGGGCGATGTCAGCGCTCCAGCGACCGATACCTTTGATGTGCGTCAGTTGAGTAATGATCTCTTCGTCCGAACGTTGTCTTAGGTCAGTGTCCTGCACGGAACCCGAGGCAAATGCTTGTCCAAGACGAACCAGCGTACCTGCTTTGGCACGACTCAAACGAAAATGCAGCAGGTCTTCTTCTTTCTGTTCAGCAAAACGCTCCGGGGCAGGGAAGGCATGATGTATCTCACCATTGGTTCGCCATTTTTCGCCAAAGGTCTCGACAAGTTCCTTTTTGATCGAATATGCGAATGTGAGATTCACTTGTTGTGCCAAAACAGCTCCCACGAGTGCTTCAAACACGGTCGGACTTTGCACGAGTTTGAGGCCGCGAAACCGTGGGGCGATCGTCGTAAGAACCTCGTCGATCTTTGCCAGGCGATAGAATGGTTTGAGGTCGAGATCCGTACAGAGAATGTGGCGAAGTTGGGCCACGATTTCTGGGCGCTCGAGACCAACCCTGCCTTTACTTTGTAATTCAATGCCGAGCTGTGGTTTTGCTGGGGTGCCTTCGTCCGTCACCGTTGCGAGGATCAGGTTTCCATCAACTGACAGTAAGCGCTGATACTGGCGAGGAGTAACCCTGTCTACAATCTCGTCTTTGAAGCGGAGAAAGCGGTGAACGGTGAGGTCGAAATTATAAGGGGGAACAGGTGTCAGTGTGAAACGTTGAGTCGACATAAGGTGCTGGGTGTGAGGTGTTGGGTGCTGGGCTAAAAGGGGTTGGGAAAAAACTCTTTGGTTTGTGTTCTTTTCTAATCCCTAACCCCTAGCCCCCAACCCCTAACACCTAAATGACTTCTTTCTCCCGCAACTCACCAACCTCTTCCCACGAGTAGCCGAGCAACTCGGTGAGGATCATCTCGGTGTGTTCGCCAAACTCTGGGGCTGCGCCACGCGGGTCGGCAGGCGTTTCGCTGAGCCGCAGCGGGAACCCGACGAGTTTGGTTTTGCCAATGCGTGGATGATCGTAGTCAACGATATAGTCGTTCTGGATCATCTGCTCGTCGCGCATGAGATCATCGATCGAGTTCACAACCGTATAGATGAAATCGCCGCCCTCTTTGAGCGCTTTCATCCAGTAGTCTCGCGGCTTGGAGGCAAACGCTTTGTCGAGAATGGGGATTAAGTCTTTGGCATTCTCTGCGCGTTTCGCCATCGTTTCAAAGCGTGCATCCTTCAGCGCCTGTTCAATGCCAAGCACTTTACAGAACGATGGCCAGTAGCGATCTTGTTGCGCCATAGCTAAGCAAATCCATTTGCCGTCGCTACACAGATAGTGATTCCAGAGCGGACTCGGAGCTGCCGCCCGTGGCATACGTTTGAACTCTTTGCCGAGGATGGCCTTACACGAGACATTGAGACCTTGTAGGGCCGTCATGCTACCAAGGTGCGAACAGTCGACCTGTTGTCCAACACCGTATTTATCGCGAGCAATAAGCGCGGCCAATATGCCATATGACATCATGATTGCGCCCATTTGGTCGGCAATACCACCAGTGATCGCGAGCGGGTCCATATCGGGTTCGCCAGCGGCAGTCATAATGCCCGAGCGTGCTAAGCCCATGTAGTCGAATGAGGGCTCGGCTGAGTCTGGTCCAAACGGTCCGTAGCCAGTGGCGCTGGCGTAAATCAGTTTGGGGTTATGTTTCTTTAAGGCTTCGTAACCGATACCGAGTTTATCGGCGACGCCTTTGCGGAAGTTCTGTACAAATACATCTGATTTTGCCGCGAGTTTGTAGATAATCTCTAAAGCCTCTGGCTTTTTCAGGTCAACGGTGAGACTCTTCTTGTGGCGATTATTGGCCTCGAAGTAAAAATTCGGTCCGCTGGTGGCACCGACCATGGCTCCAGCAATGCTGAGGACTCCGCGTCCTGGGTCGCCACCGACCCGCTCTTCAACTTTGATCACTTCAGCGCCAAGGTCCGCGAGCATCATGGTTGATACCGGCCCTTGCTGCCAGATTGTCCAATCGATGATGCGTACTCCGTCTAATGGTTTGTGTGACATATGTTGCCCTCCTTATATCAGTAATGAGCAATGAGGGCTGAGTAATGAGTGCTGAAGACAGAGTGAACCTTCTTTGTCTTGACTAGCCCCCAGCCCCTAGCCCCCAACCCCTAAATGACTTCTTTCTCCTTCATCCGTCCTACGTCTTCCCACGAATAGCCGAGCATATCAACGAGAATCTGTTCGGTATGTTCGCCGAACTCTGGAGCCGCACCGCGTGGGTCACCAGGAGTTTTGCTCAATCGTACCGGAACCCCGACGATATTGACGTTTCCCCAGGTCGGATGGTCGTACGGAACCACATAATCATTCGCTAGCATTTGTGGGTCTTCAGGGAGGTCGTTAATGGTGTTGACGCGGGTGTAGATGAAGTCACCGCCATGTTTGAGGATCGACATCCATTCATCACGTGACTTAGACGCAAAGCGTTGATCGAGGACGGCGATCAACGCTTCGGCGTTCTTCGTGCGAATTGCCATATTGGCGAAGCGTTCGTCTTTTTCTAACTCTTTGATACCCAACGCCTTACAGAAATCTGGCCAGTAGCGGTCAGCCTGAATCATCGCCAGGCAGACCCATTGTCCATCGCTACACTTATAGTGATTCCACAATGGATTTGGCGCCTTGGTACGATACGCACGACGGAATTCTTTGCCGAGGATCAGACGTGAAGACAAGTTGAGTCCTTGCAGCATCATCATGCTACCAAGATGTGAGGTATCGACTTCCTGGCCAACGCCGAACCGCTCACGCGCAAACAATGCGGTAATGACTCCGTAGGCCAGCATGATTGCTCCCATCTGATCGGCAATGCCGCCAGCGATGTTCATCGGCTCCATATTCGGTTCGCCAATGGCATTCATAATGCCGGAGCGGGCAAGTCCCATGTAGTCGAACGAAGGCTCGCCTGAGTCAGGGCCTTCCGGGCCATAGCCAGTTGCGCTGGCGTAAATGAGTTTGGGGTTGTACTTCGAGAGGGCTTCATACCCGAGACCAAGTTTTCCAGCGACACCTTTGCGGAAGTTTTGCACAAAGACGTCAGACTTCTCGACTAGCTTATAGACGATCTCGCGCGCTTCTGGAGTTTTCAGGTTGAGCGTGAGGCTTTTCTTATGGCGATTATTGGCCTCGAAGTAGTAATTCTTTTGCCCTGCAGCGCTGGTTGACGCTCCACCGATGCTCATGACCCCGCGACCGGGGTCTCCGCCAACGCGTTCTTCAAGCTTAATCACCTCAGCGCCAAGATCGCCGAGCATCATGGTAGAAACTGGCCCCTGTTGCCAAATTGTCCAATCGAGCACGCGAATTCCTTCTAACGGCTTGGGCATACGGCAGTCCTCCTTTAGCAATGGGTATGATTGAAGCGGACTGTAGCACAGGGGAGGGACTCTAGGCCAGAGATCAAAAGCAAAGTGACGTTTGACGATATTCTCTAGCGTCGCTATTTGCTAACGTGAAGTGGTAGGGGGAGAAATGCCGCGCATTTTCGACAACATTGACCTTTCGCTTCTGCCAGCCTTACGGGGAACACTTGCGCTTTCAGAGCATGCCGATTTTTGTGTCGGCTACTTTAACCTCCGTGGCTGGAAGGCCATAGATGAACACATTGACCGTTGGGCAGGAGGCGAGGGCAGTTGCTGCCGTCTGTTGGTGGGAATGCAGCGACTGCCACAGAAAGATCTGAGTGCCGCCTTTGGTAGCCAAGGGGATGATGGAGGCATCGATAATCAGACCGCAATTCGTGAGAAAAAGAAATTGGCCGAAGAATTCCGCAATCAACTCATGATCGGTATTCCGACCAATGAAGATGAAGTAGGACTCCGGCGTCTCGCTACACAGATTCGGGCCAAGAAGGTGGTTGTCAAGCTGTTCCTGCGCCATCCTTTGCATGCGAAGCTGTACTTACTTTTTCGTCCTGATCCTATCAGCCCAACAATTGGTTACCTTGGGAGTAGCAATCTGACCTTTGCTGGTCTTGCGCAGCAAGGCGAGCTGAATATCGACGTGCTTGACCATGATGCATGCCAGAAACTTGCTCAGTGGTTTGAGGATCGCTGGCATGATCGCTGGTGCGTCGATATCTCGAAAGAGTTGATCGACATGATTGAAGAAAGCTGGGCGCGAGAGGAGACGCTGCCTCCATATCACGTCTATCTGAAGATGGCGTATCACCTCTCACAAGAAGCGCGTGCCGGACTCTCAGAGTTTAGGGTGCCACGCGACTTCGATAAATACCTTTTCGATTTTCAGATTGCGGCAGTAAAAATTGCCGCGCACCACTTAAACAAACGTGGAGGGGTACTGATTGGCGATGTTGTGGGTCTTGGTAAGACGTTAATGGCAACCGCAGTTGCCCGTATTCTTGAAGAAGACCAGTATCTAGAAACGCTCATCATCTGCCCTAAAAATCTCGTGCCAATGTGGGAAGATTACCGCATGCGGTATAGGTTGCGTGCTAAAGTGCTTTCTATCAGTCGGGCTCTCACTGAGTTATCTGACCTTCCTCGCCATCGGCTTGTTCTCATTGATGAAAGTCACAACTTGCGAAATCGGGAAGGAAAACGTTACAGAGTAATTCAGGAATACATTCGTAAGAATGAGAGTAAGGTAATCCTTCTCTCCGCTACTCCGTACAATAAAACGTACATCGACTTATCGAATCAACTGCGCTTGTTCATTCCTGAAGACGCAGACGTTGGGATTCGTCCAGAAAACCTCTTACGTGACATTGGCGAGACTGAGTTCATTCGTCGTCATCAGTGTGCCGTTCGTTCACTTGCTGCCTTTGAAAAAAGTCAGCACGCTGATGACTGGCGAGAACTCATGCGACTCTATCTGGTGCGTCGCACTCGCAGTTTTATTCAAGACAACTATGCGGAAACTGATCCTCGCTCTGGTCGCAAATATCTGACCTTTGCGGATGGCTCTCGGTCATATTGCCCCGTGCGCCAGCCGCTTACGGTGAAGTTTACGATTGACGAAAAAGATCCACGCGATCAGTACGCACGTCTCTATTCAACCGCCATCGTCGACACCATCAATAAGCTCACGTTACCTCGTTATGGATTGGGTAATTATATTAATGAGCGCCCGCACGATCCGCCAACTGCTGCAGAGACCAGAATCATTGCTGACCTATCCCGTGCCGGAAAACGGCTGATGGGGTTCTGTCGCACCAATCTCTTCAAACGCTTGGAGAGCAGCGGGCAGGCATTTTTGCTGTCGATTGAGCGTCACATTCTGCGTAACTACGTTTATGTGTACGCACTAGAAAACAATGAAGCCATTCCGATTGGTACACAGGACGCGAGTCTGCTTGATGCTCGTTTCGACGATACCGATAACGACCTCTTTACAACGGAAGAGGAAGAAACCGGCCAGGCGACCCACAACTCTAACGGTCACCTTCGTACAGACAAAGATTTTTATCAGCGAGCCGTGGAAATCTACCGGACCTATGCTGGGCCACTGAAAAAACGGTTCCGTTGGTTACGGGCAGATCGGTTTCAAGCGCAACTGATCAAGGACTTAAAGGCTGACATCAAGGCCTTGTTAGGCATACTGGAAAAATGTGGCGACTGGCAGCCAGAGCGTGATGCCAAGTTAACAAAACTGTGCGAACTGCTGATGCAGAAGCACCCGCATGAGAAGGTGCTCATCTTTACGCAGTTTGCTGACACTGTTCTGTATCTCACCGAACAATTACAGGCTCGCGGTATTCAACGCGTGATGGCAGTCATGGGTGATACCGAAAACCCCACAAAAGTTGCCTGGCGCTTCAGTCCTGAAAGTAATCAGAAACGCAGTCAAGTTCCGCCTACTGAGGAACTTGACCGACTCGTTGCCACCGACGTGTTGAGTGAAGGACAAAACCTGCAAGATGCGGCCATCATCGTGAACTACGACTTGCCCTGGGCCATTATTCGCTTGATCCAACGAGCCGGACGTGTGGACCGTATCGGGCAAAAGGCCGAGGAAATACGCTGCTACACGTTTCTACCTGCCGATGGAGTTGAACGCATTATTCGATTGCGTGCTCGCGTACGTCAACGGTTGCGCGAAAATGCAGAGGTCGTTGGAACCGATGAGATGTTCTTTGAGGACGACCAGAATGAGCAGGCCATTCGGGACCTTTTTACTGAGAAATCTGGCATTCTGGATGGTGACGCTGACACTGAGGTTGATCTAGGTTCCTACGCCTATCAGATTTGGAAAAATGCGATCGACCGCGATCCAGCCTTGCAAAAGATCATTCCTGATCTGCCTAATGTTGTGTACTCGACCAAGCCGCATGTGGCTACCTCAGGACAACCCGAAGGGGTGCTCGCGTACGTTCTTACTGCCGAAGGAAATAATGCACTGGCTTGGCTCGATAAAGGTGGCACGCCAGTCACAGAGTCACAGTTTGCTATCCTGAAAGCATCTGCGTGTGAACCTGATACTCCAGCACTCCCTCGGCAAGAGAATCATCACGATTTGGTCAAGAACGCCGTTGACATTATTGCGACCGAAGAAAAGACATTAGGCGGGCAACTGGGACGGCCCTCCGGGGCACGTTTCCGGACTTATGAACGGTTGAAGCGATATGCCGAAGAGGTGAAAGGGACGTTGTTCGATAGCCAACAACTCCATCGAGCGATTGAAGATATTTATAACTATCCGTTGCGCCAGGTTGCGGTTGACTCACTCAATCGTCAGCTTCGCAGTGGCATTAGCGATACAGAACTCGCTCGGCGTGTGATTGAGCTACGTGAAGAAGACCGCCTGTGCATTGTCCATGAGGAGGAAGAGTCGAAGGAGCCACGCATTATTTGTTCGCTTGGTCTCTCCAGCTCTGTTGAGGAAGGTGAGGCATGACGCTCAGTGTGCCACGGGTTCGGCACTATCTGAAGAACTGTGAGCTAGAAAAACTTTTCATTGAAGAATTAGGCTGGGATCGATACTCCACAAACCTCGACGTGCAAATCGACGGGAAAACGTATCCGCTACGTGCCTTCGCAGAGAAGCGCGGAGTGCAGATTTTTATCTGTCAGTCGCATGGCGATGACAAGATTCCCAACTACGCCACACGCCGTAAAATCGACAAGCACGTGGCCAAGTCTGCCTACGAGCACGTGATCATATTTGTCGATAGCAACAAGAAAACGCAAATCTGGCAATGGGTAGCGCGACAGCCAGGGCAACCTGCAGCATACCGTGAACATTCGTATGACTCCCAGCATCATTCCGGTGACGCGCTCATCCAAAAGCTCAACGCTATTACCATCCCTCTCGACCAAGAAGAAGCGCTTGATCTTACTGGTACTGTTCCCAAACTCCGCGATGCCTTCGATCGTGACCGAGTCACAAAGAAATTTTACGACCAGTTCAAGAGAGAACATGCGGCATTTCTCAAGTTCATTACTGGGATTACTGAACAGGGGGATAAGGACTGGTACGCGTCGTTGATGCTCAATCGGCTGATGTTCGTGTACTTCATCCAAAAGAAAGGTTTCTTAGCTGGTGATACGAACTATCTACGGAATCGCCTTGAGGCCGTGCAACAACGCAAAGGTAAGGGTAAGTTTCACACCTTCTATCGTTACTTTTTGTTGACGCTTTTTCATGAAGGCTCTGCCAAGCAGCCGAAAGATCGAAAGTTGGATGCCGATTTAGTACAGCTGCTCGGCGACGTGCCGTATCTCAATGGTGGTCTCTTTGAGGTACACCAACTGGAAGAGACCTATCCTAAGATCGATGTTCCTGACGACGCATTTAACAACTTGTTTGCTTTCTTTGACCAATACGAATGGACATTAGATACGCGCCCGTTGCGCAACGACAAGGAAATCAATCCTGATGTCCTGGGCTACATCTTCGAGAAATACATCAACCAGAAGGAGATGGGAGCGTATTACACCAAAGAGGACATCACCGAGTACATCAGCAAAAATACAATCCTTCCGCATTTATTCGATGCAGCCGAGAAAAAGTGTGCCATAGCGTTTCAACCGAACTCCGCTCTCTGGCGATTGTTACGGGATGATCCCGACCGTTACATCTATCCGGCGGTTCGCCAAGGTGTGATTGACGAGCATGGTGAAGTGATTCCGGAGTCAGCGCTCCCTGAGTTTGTCCAGACTGGCATGCACGACCCCAAGGCACGCATGTTTCACAAACAGTATAACCTTGGCTCAGCGTCTATTCCCGACAAGACCGGAAACAACTTGGCGCTACCCACTGAAACCTGGCGCGAGTATATTGCCCGGCGACAACGTTGCTTGGAACTACGGAAGAAGCTTACAGGTGGCGCCATTCAGCAGATCAACGACTTGATTTCCTACAATCTCAACATCCGCCAATTTGCTGAAGATGTAATCGCCGGATGCGAAGGGCCAGAGCTGCTGAGAGCTTTCTTTCAAGCGATTTCCAGCGTTACCGTCCTTGATCCGACTTGTGGTTCCGGTGCGTTTCTTTTTGCTGCGCTCAATATCTTGAAGCCGCTATACGAAGCCTGCTTGGAACGGATGCAAGCATTTGTCGAAGATTTAGACCGTTCAAGTGAACGCCATTCCTCCAAGAAGTTTGAAGACTTTCGTAAAGTTTTGGCTGAGGTTGAGCGTCACCCCAACCGCGCGTACTTCATCTTGAAGTCGATCATCGTCAATAATCTGTACGGTGTGGGCATCATGGAAGAGGCGGTGGAGATCTGTAAACTCCGGCTCTTTCTCAAACTGGTGGCTCAGGTCGACAAGGTGAAGCACCTGGAGCCGTTACCAGACGTCGATTTCAACATCCGGGCAGGCAACACGCTCGTGGGGTTTGTTTCACTAGCTGAGATTCGTCGGGCAGCGGAGCAGGAAACGTCCGGGCAAGGTCGGCTTCTTTTTGGTGAGACCGATAAGGCGATTCGCCGTATTGAGGAGGATGCTGAAATCGTTGAGCGAGCCTTCCAAAAGTTCCATGAGATGCAAACTGAGCATGGAATGGATGCACAGGACTTACGCTTTGGACCTTAACAAGCCGTGACATGAGGGTTTTGTAGTTCAGCGCGGAGGTAATGACTAAACAAACTCTCCCGCACGGCATACAGGGTCTGGCCCAGTTCTTGAGCTTTCACTTTCAAGGATACCCACGCATGATAACAACATGCTAAGTGATTGCGCTGTGCCCGCGCCGCCC
>VGTJ01000127.1 GCA_016874775.1 Deltaproteobacteria bacterium | reverse complement strand
TCCTTTCGTTCAGCAAGGGCGCCAAAGCCGTATATTTGTGTCGAATGAATTCCACTTGCTCCGCTCGTGTCATGCCAGCAGGGTAGCCGCCTCAAGCTGCTTGTTCAATTTGTTTTTTCTAAGTGCCTAAGCCTGTCCTGAGCCAAGTCGAAGGGCGCAGCGTTTCCGGCAAGAGCGCGCCGGGAACGGCCTGCGGCCTTATCCCGGCCTACAGCGCTGACCCACACCTCTCCATAATGAGAATTGCTGCCTATTCGAGCGAACAATTGTTCCATCATTTGTCACGCCTCTCTAACGACTCACTACTCTGTGGTATCGGCGTCACGTGTACCTCTGGCGGGGTAAGAAAGAGCTCGACAGTGTGGTGGACATCCTCAATTCGCGTGCTGTCGAGCGTAATGGCAAAAACAGATAAGCGATGTGTGCCTGTCTCTAACTGATTGACACGTGAGAACTCGAAACCGAAATGAGGGCTTGTCCCCGATTCTGGGGTTTCTGGATGATTGTCGGCGAAGTACAGACGTTGCTCTAGTCGTTGCAGCGACCCTTCTAATCGTGCAATTAGCAGAAGTGTCCGCCCATTGGGCAATGCCAGTGCCGCCCAGCGCGCGGGGCGCTGGTGCCGCGCCTGTTCAGTATCATCCATGTGGCCATCGACAACACTGGTATTTGCCAGTCCTTCAACGATGAGACGTGCACCACTGAGAGCGAGAAAACGAAAATAGGCTTGCAACTCACCGTCAGCCAAGATCAGTCGTGGCGGAACCTTGAGCCTCACCGTTGTCGTACCTTCGACTATGTCACGATAAAAGGCGATATCGATTCGTCCATTGGTACGAAATCCCAATGGCAGAGGAATCCAATAGCGCGCGCGACGAATCGTGCGTATCGGGCCGTGACGATAGCCAAGCACCTCCGTCTGAATATCTTGGTCAGTACGACGGAGCGTCAGCAATCCGCGAAGGAACCGCACCTCGCCAATCACGCGAATTCCGGCAATGAGATTGGTCGCGTTCTCACCAAGCTGATTGACGAAGGCAAGATGCGAGGGCAGGGGCGCACCCGCAAACCCGAGGGTGTAACGATCAGTGCGTACAAAGTCTGCCTGTGGATCATAGCGCGTATACGGAGTGTGAATTGCTATGTGAGAGCACCCGTCAGTTGTAGATTCAGCGGTCGTTACTTTCACCCATACTTGCGGCGCTTGTATTCCCCTCTCCCTGGCAGGGAGAGGGCTAGGGTGAGGGTCGACCACTGAAGAGCTGGGGTCGGATCGTCTGCAGCCAGTTTTAGCGTCTGTTGTCGCGAAGACTCCTATGTAGGCAAACCCGACAGCGGAAGTCGCACTACCGACGCGAACTTCAGCCCAAGCTGTCGCTCCTGTGGGGAGACGTGCCGGCTCTCCTCGTTGCCCGAGGTCGCGATCCATCAAGACCAGCACATCGTTGTCATCAAATACCCCAGGCGAGTCGTCTTGTTGGGACTGCGACCCGTGATCGAGTACCCAGCGATCACGATGGTCGCGTTCGTCAATTTGGAAAGGGGTGGGTTCGAGGCGCTCACCGTGGAACGCATACACACGTATTGTGGCGATTGGTTGCTGCAGTAACTGCGCAGCTTGCTGGCCGGTGATGGTAGTGATGCCGGAGAGGGTTAATGCTTGGGATGGAGTGCCGTTTTGGTACGAATAAGCGTACGGTGTCTTGAAATCCCCTCTCCCTGTCAGGGAGAGGGCTAGGGTGAGGGTGATGCAAATTGTAAATTGCCAATAGCGGATTGTAGATTGAGAAGAAATAAAGTCCTGCTCATTGCCGTCCCTTGTTTGCTTATTCCGCAATCTACATTCGCCATTCCACAATTTCTTCCCCCTCATCCTGACCCCTTCGACAAGCTCAGGACAGGCTTCTCCCCTGTGGGGCGAAGGGACCTATTAGCGACTGTCTGTGATGAATGCCAAATCCCACACCGGTGCGTTGACTCGGTGGGTTATCGCAAATTGCAGTTGCGTTTACCCGCAATTCCAGCTTTCGACCCTCACCCTAGCCCTCTCCCTGCCAGGGCGAGGGAACTTCGAGCGGGCTGCGAGTGGATGCGGAGAATAGCCAGGATAAACGCAACTGAAAACCGCCCTAGGCTACAACGCCGCTATCGTCTCCCCCGCTTTCTGCTGACTCTCAGCCAACACCGCCGCGGCTTCCTTCTCAACCGCCGTGCCTTTGAAGAAACTCGGATTGGCCGTACCCCAGAACCGCACGGCATTAGCGAAAGTAAAATCACGGAAATCGTTCTCGTTGACCAAGCCGTCTTCGAGCAGTTCGTAGGCTTCTGGAACAACATCCGTCATGTCTGGCACGTCAAAGTGGCCGATGTCGGACCCAAACAACGCGTTAATACGCGCGCCATACGAGTTGTGATTTTCCTTGAAGGCCCAGGCGTTAACGGGATCATCAGCTTCACAACCAAAGTAGAAGCTATCAACAAAAAGGTCACGCAGATCTCGCTTCTTCGTGATCTTACACGCCGCGTAGTCGTCGAGATTTTCCACACCACCAACCAGATTCGCACTTTGTGAGAACGTCGAGCTGTCGACCAAATCTTTCCGCTTGCCCAACGCACTCTGCACTTCCGAGTTGCCATACTGCTCGGCTAATTTCGTCAATAATGCATAATCGAGATTCTTAGGGTTCACTTCTTCCAGCGCTTCGATGTTGCGCTTTTCCCAATGGCCAATGAGGTCGGCGTACAACTGACAGGCCCAGCCGACGCCGCCTTCAAGGAAGCCAAACTTAAGCTGCGGGAAACGACGCGTGACACCACCGAGGAACAAAGCCTTACACACTGACTCATGGGCAACAGCAAAATGGCCAATGTGATTGTAGGTGAAATTGCTCGGCGAAATACGTAATCCGTATCCGCGTGAACCAGTGTGGAACGTCGGGGAGACGTTTAGTTCGACACAGCGCTTCCACAACGGATCATAATCGAACTCACTATCGAGTCCAAGCGGATCATGCCACGACGCCACTTTCTCCATATCTGGATGTTTGTCTGCATAAGCCGGAATCGAGCGGCGGATCATACTCCACATCATCACCACTTTCATGCCGAGCTGTTTGACTGCGTATTCCAGTTCTTCAATCGCTTCTTCCGGGGTGTGCATTGGGATGACAGCAGCCGGAGTCATGCGATTGGCAAACGGACGAAAGTATTCTGCACTGAATGTGTTAAAAGCGCGACAGGTTGCGCGACGGCTCTCGGTATCTGGGTTGCGGGCAATACCAAGACCCGCAGTCGGATAAAGAACGGTGAAGTCGAGACCAAGCTCTTCCAATCGTTCGTTCAACAAACGCGGTAACATGGCTGTAGCGCGATCGCGGGTGTTCTTGGTGGGCAATGCCCAGAATGCTTCTTGGGCGGAACGTGTACTGCGTCGGTCGGCCACTGACTGTGAAAGCGCATTCACAACTTGTGCACCGAATAAACCGAAGCCTTCAACGGCTTTTTCTCCGCCAATTTTTTTGAGTTGCTCCTTGACGACTGGACCAAACTCCAGCCAATGCCCATCGGCATCAATAATTGGGTGACGTAAGCTTGCGCGAATCTGCGCTGCTGTTTTATGTCCATTGCTGCTCATAACCATCCTCCTTTATTGCTGTTGTGATGACAGTCTGACCTATAAATCATTCATGGAGGGAAAGGCAAGCTGGCTGCCTTCAGAATTGCCTTTCTCAATTGATGCTCCTGAAGAGCAGACATACAATGTCGACATGAAGACAATCCACATTACTTTCGACGAGCAACTCCTCGAAGAACTCGATAATGACGAGGAGGTGAAGCTCCGAGGCCGTTCGGTAGTTATTCGCAGTGCAGTTGCGGAATACTTGCGAAAGCGACGACGCGCAACTATTGCTCAGGCCTATCGGCGTGGGTATGGGAAAAGACCTGCGGGGTCCGACCTCGGAGGATGGGCTAATGAGGGTGTATGGCCAGAGAAATTGAAGTAGGGGTTGGAGGACTAATCCCCAACCCCTAACCCCAATTTCCAGTTCCTACCCGCGTCCGTGGCGCAGGAGTTTGCCAGGCGTGTTGCCAGTGCACTTGTCGTCTTCAAAGGTCGGCACGCCATTGACGATAATCGCGCGATAACCCTTGGCGCGTTGCACACGACGCCATTCGCCACCGGGGAAGTCATGGGCGATTTCGCCGATCCATTCTGGGGTGACGCCAAGACCATTGAGATCATAGACTACGACGTCTGCCGCACCGCCTTCTTTCAGCACGCCACGATCGACGAAGCCAGCGGCTTTGCACGGCAAGGCTGATAACCGATAGTGCGCTTCCTCGAGGGTGATCTTCTGTTCGTCGCGCACCAGCCAGGTCAGGAAGTCGGTAGTAAACGCACCACCGGTGAAGAATTTGGTGTGCGCGCCACCATCCGAGACACCGGGGAAGGTGTGCTCAGAGGTGGTGATCAATTCAGCATTGAAATCGGCACTGAATTCTGGTTCGGGCTGGAGAAACTCAGCTTGCAGGTCTGTGGCTAAGGATAGGTCAAGCATCACATCAACTGGATGCTTGCCTTCTTCCTGGCCAATCTGCGCGAGTGATTTGCCGACATATTTTTCTAGCTCGGGCCGATTGTTCACCGATTGCACGAGCAAACGAGGAAGCTTGCCGCCGATGCCAAAGGCGTTCAGGTCAAGCGCGCGCATAGACTTTTCGCTCTTGGCGGCTTCACGCATTTGCGGGTTGCGCATGTTTGCTGCACGTTGTTCGACGTTCCCCATGAGCAGGTCACGCCAGGCGGCGGATACATCATAGAGATTCCAATGCTCAAGCGTGAAGGCGAAGCCACTGCGCACCGTCGCCGCTTGACCCCAGATCGGCAAGCCGTTGGCACGAGCCTTTTCCAGCCAGGCAATGCCTTTGCGATGCAGATCGGCGTTGCGTTTGCTGGCGGCAATGGCGTTGTGCAGGATTGGACGTTGTGCGGCAGCGGCGAGTTTTTCGACAAAGGCGAGGTCTTCTTTAATATGACCGGTCGCTTGGGTAATTTGCACGAACCCTTCGTTACGGGCGCGTAATACTTCAGCGAGATTGATGATATCTTCATCACACATGGTGTCAGTCACCATCGGTGTGCCATCGTAATCAGCCTGACCAGAATGGCGGCCCAAGCGTTGTAAGGAAAAACCACACAGGCCTGCGTCCATGCCTTCATGTAATAAACGCTGCATTTCTTTACGTTCAGCTTCGGTCGCGCGACGCGCCTTAGCCGCTTCGAGCCCCATGACGTAGGTCATCAATGATGCCGTTGGCATGTATTGAATACAGTTCACGCCTTTGGGTGAGCGATCAAGTGAATCGAGATATTGCGGAATAGTTTCCCAATCCCAGTTCACGCCTTCTTTCATCGAGACATAGGGGATTGCTTCCGTGCGGGTCATCGTGAGCATTGAGCGATCACGAAAATCGGGCTTCACCGGCGCAAAGCCAAAGCCGCAGTTCCCTAACACAACTGAGGTCACTCCGTGCCAGCCTGAGATGGTGCAGTACGGGTCCCAACGAATCTGCGCGTCATAGTGGGTGTGAAGATCAACAAAGCCAGGCGCAACAATCAGCCCGTCGGCATCAATCGTGCGTTTGGCGAAGCCATCGGCTTTGCCACCGATCTGGGCAACTTTACCGTCCTTAATCCAAACATCCGCCTGACGACGTGGGGCACGGGTGCCATCGACCACTGTGCCACCTTTGATATGAAGATCGTACTCGGCCATTGTCTTTTCTCCTTTTCCTTTTTAGAGGTTTCTAGTTTCGTGTTTCTGGTTTCACGTTTCCATGAAGAGGCTAGAGGCTGGATGCTAGAGACTAGTCCGCCCCACCCAAGCCTCTAGCCTCTAGCCTCTAGTCTCTAGTCTCTAGATTCCATCATCTTCTGCGCATACCCTCTCATCGTCTGAAAATCGAAGGCTTCTTCTTGCATGGTAAACGGATTCCACATGCGACGTGGGGCCGCTGGGAGGTCACCTCCATAGACATGAATCGCATATAACGGGCGATCGAGTGGGTTCTCAATTGCGTGAACCACATCTTCACCTAGCACGAGTACTTCTGATTGGTGGACTTGTTTGCTGTTGGCATTTTCTAAGCCATTGCTACTACGACGATAAAAGTAATTGTTCTCTTGACCATCGTAGACGCCGATTACTGCCCACATCAAGTGATTATGCGGCGCGCTTTTGAATTTGGGCGGAACTGCAGCTTTGAGAATGGTGAGGTCGGGGGCACGATGAATGAGCATGTCGCCCATACTGCCTTGGTTGACATCGGCGCCTGCACCAAAACTCGCTAAGGCCTTGCTGATACTTTCGGGATCGCGCAAGGCTTCGGTGAGAATCTCTTTGATCGCGCTGGGCTGTTTGCCCTGGCACGCTTTGACGAAGTCGTTCACATTGAACATCAGAACTCTCCTTCTCGACTCCCCAAGTCGTACTCCTTACGGTTCTATGCTGTCAAGTGTTTCGCGCCTTTCCTTGACTTACCCGAGCAGGAATGAAATGACGTGATTCTCGTTATTGGAAACCTCATCTGTGTCACAAGAGTCACTCACCGAGCAGCCCGCGGTTTTTCAGGAGCCGTCCGCAGAAACTGTAGCTTTACAAACCAACGCCTCATACGCCTGGTTTATCACTGGCGTCGCGTCATGGTTCATTGCCATGGGGATGCAAGGCGTGCTTTTCTCCTGGCTTGTGGTTGGTGTCTTGCACGCTTCGGCGGAGTGGGTAGGGATTACGCAGAGTATGATGATGCTGCCATCGGTAGTATTGCTCTTTATTGGTGGGGCAGTGGCCGACCGCCATGACCGCCGCAATTTGCTCATTGGACTGCATCTACTCGCGACGGTGCTCTCACTCAGTTTGGTGGCCATCGTTGCTTACGACCGGCTCTCGTTATCCCTGCTCATGGTGTACGCGTTGGGCATGGGCAGTGTGCAGGCTTTCGTCATGCCAGCGCGGGATTCTCTTCTTTCTGAGGTGGCCGGGAAAAATATGTTGCGCGCCATTGCTGGGTTAAACATGACGCAGTGGGGCACGCAAGCTATTGGGTCGCTCATAGCTGGCACGGCGCGGTGGATTGGTACAGCACCAGCTCTTGGTTTGCACGCGTTGACGCTACTGAGTGGTGTAGCTGCGCTGTACCAATTGCCACCCGCACCGCCGCATGGTGGCACTGACCATCCTCCACTACGACTTGCTGATGTGATGGCTGGCATGCGCGAGGTATGGAGTTCGTCGTTTCTGTTGCCGGTATTCCTCATGGTGAACGCAGTTGGCACCTGCTTCATCGGCCCTTTTGTTGTCGTTTTTCCGATTCTGGTGCGAGATTATTATGGTGGAGACATTGGTCAACTGGCGCTGCTGAACATGGCGTTTCCGATCGGCACTATTCTCGGGGCGATGGTGATACTCTGGCGCGGGCGATTGCAACGGAAAGGTCTGGCACAGTTGGTGACATTGACTTCAGGTGCTCTCTGCCTTGAAGCCATTGCCTTGGGGTTACCAATGTGGGGGACAGTACTCGCAGTGATCGTATGGGGTATGGGCGCCTCAGTGTTCGTTAACGCAGGGCGGATGATTTTTCAGGAACATGCGATTCCGTCGCATCGCGCCCGTGTGCTATCCGCATTTTCCTTCGGGTTCATAGGCGCGGCGGGGCTTTTTGGTGCACCGATAGCGGGAGTGTTAGTCGAACGCGTCGGTCCGCTCACCACCTGTGCGATTTCCGGCGGGGCGATGATGGTCGTGGTGATCTGTATGATTATGTTTACGGGAGTGCGGCGGTTGGAGTAGGCTTCTTGGGGCTTGGGTCTGGGGGCTTGTAGTAAAGAAGTTGTTTCTAGTTTCTGGTTTCGAGTTTTATGTAACACGCAACACGTTCCACGTTTCTCATCCTCCCTATAGCCTGAAGCCTACAGCCTATAGCCTTTCTATTCGTCCTCATCTTCGAGATCCCACCCCATCTGCATAAACGAACGCGAACCAGACGCGGCTCTGGCTAACCAAGTCGCACGGTTATCGATTTTCTTTTTCACCAGGATCTTCTTCTCGATCAATAACGCTTCGAGTGCATCTAGCCAGGATTCATAATACGTTGGGCGTGATTCTGGCTGGACATCTGGGTGGTCTGCTGCCGCAATTTGCTTGATCAGGTGTTGTTGGAAATCGCTCCAGGGATATTCCCCGCGTTCACACAACGCGACAGCCATGGCAAACGCTTCACCTTCCCATGGATCTTGAAAGGTCAATTCGCCACTTTGGCGAGGAAGAGCAGTCGTGCCTTCCATGTCAGCGATACGGCGTTGGGTTGAAGCGTCGACTGGACGTTTATCGAGTGTGACTTGTGCGACACCGATCATTGCATCGCGAGTAACCAGAGCCGCCAGTTCCTCTTCACTCATGTGCTCAGTGCTTGCCGGACGTTGCGGGAGCACCATGTAACGTGTTTGTGCACTGCTGTTCCAGACAAAGATCTCGGTCTCGGCATCGATCTCTAGACCGAACTCACGCAACACTTCACGCGTCCTGCCGCCAATGCGAGATCGATAGGATTGGCTTTTGTACCAAAACGGAGGAAGTCCGAGTACCGGCCAGGGGTAACAGGAGCACAGGACACAGGCGACAACATTGTGAGTTGTTGGGGTATTTTCGACGACAGCCAGTCGTTCTCCTTGTAAGCCACCAAAGCCTAACTCCGCGATTGCTGCGGCTCCATCTTGCAGCAGGCGCGCTTTATACGCAGTGTCGACCCACGCACGAGCAACGACTTTTGCGCCGTTCAGTGGACCCAGATCACTTTCGTAGGTTTTGATAACCGCATCCAATGTCTCGGCTGTCACCAGTTGTTTCTCTAGCAATAACGATTCGATCGCTTTGGTGCGGATCTCACGTTGTTTGTTCTCGGCACGCGTAAGTTGGCGAGGTGGAGTGGTGACAGATTCGGCTGCGTGATGATCGTGGTCGTGATTATGTTGACTGCTCATATAGAGACCTATGGTCGATGAAAAAGAACCTGCCTCTAAATTCCCTCTCCCTCAGGGAGAGGGTTAGGGTGAGGGGGTCTAGTAGTCCTCAGTAGCGCATCTCGAATCACTTCAAGGAGAGCCTCAGGTTCGCGTAGCACATCGTGATTCCAGAAATGCAGGACACGGTATCCCAGACCTTCGAGATATCGAGTTCTCTGGTCATCCTGTTCTCTTCGCTCGGCATGCTGTCCACCATCGAGTTCAATCGCTAGCTTTGGCTCCAGACAAAGAAAGTCTGTGATGTACATGTCGATTACTTGCTGGCGGCGGAATTTGTAGCCTTCCAGTTGGCGATTTCGTAGGCGGCTCCAGAGCATTTTTTCCGCGTCGGTTTGGTGTTTCCGTAAAGCTCTGGAGAGGTTTTTCATTGGATGGAATCTTATCTTGACCCCCTCACCCTGTCCCTCTCCCGGTGGGAGAGGGAACCCAAGTGTGACATCTAGATGTCAATGCTAGCGCAAACTGATTCCTAACTATTGCTTACGCCATCCCCCGCAACGTCCTCGCAAACTGCCGCATCTGTGCAAAAAGCTCCTGCGGCTTGTCAGTGGTCGTGAACATATACAACGTGTGAATACCAGCCTTTTGGTACGCCTCGACTTCCTTAGGCGTAACATACGATGCAGCCAAGCTGGAAATCTCCAATTGGTTGAAATCGCGCTTTTGCTCGTCCATCAACCCGCGTAATTGGTCCATTTTCTGCTGGATCACTGGTAGTGGGATATACACTGGTTGCCAACCATCGCCCCAACGTGCGACTCGCCGCAAGGCAGGCAGTGAATTGCCACCGACCCAAATGGGCGGATGTGGCTTCTGCACGGGCATGGGGCCGAAATTCACTTCCTGATTGATGGTGACGTAACGACCAGTGTGGTTGACTTGAGAGCCGCTCCACAATGCTTTCATGACGGCGACATGTTCGTCACTCATCGCTGCTCGTTCAGCGAATGGTACACCAAGGAAACCAAACTCTTCTTTCATCCAACCAATACCGACACCAAAAATTACACGTCCGTCAGAGAGTCGATCGAGCGTTGCGATTTGTTTGGCGACTACTGCCGGATGACGATAAGGCAGAATCAACACACTCATACCTAAACGTACCTGTTTGGTGTAGGCGGCAAGGAATGAGAGCGTGACAAAACAGTCGGGCCAATCCTGCTCTTGATACACGTGCCACGGTGGGTTTTCCACTGGGAGCGGGAACTGCGTGTTGATCTTGCGTGCGGTCACTACGTGATCGCCGATGAGGATTGACTCAAAGCCTAAGTCCTCGGCGAGTTGCCCGAGATCTTTGAGGACGAGAGCATCGGTGACCGATGCTCCACTATTTACATGAACGCCAAATCGCATGGTTGCTCCTCGTAATCCCAAAGGGATTGTTGTCTTAAGCCCAGGGTTGCGAGGGACGAGCTACCCTGGGGCCAGAGGATGAAACGCCATCAACCCTAAAGGGTTGTGCCTCTACACCTGATGACGAAACCCCCTTGGGGTTGAAAATTCACTGCTGCGTCTACATCCCCAGGGTTGTACCAACCCTGGGCTCGTATGCTCAATCCCGTTGGGATTTTTTCTGTGCCTCTCGACAGCTATGGGACTCTATAGTCTGCGGAAACATCGCTTCAGGCATTAGCCGCCGGCTGCACCAACTCAATCGTGAACCCATCTGGATCACGCATGTATACCGCCTGTGCGCCTGCGTTGACCCCAGCAGATACTGGCACAGGGCCAGAGGAACGGAACTCCACACCCGCCGCTGACAAACGTTGATACCACGCTTGTAGATCATCAACTCTGATCGCGAGGTGTCCATTACCAGGACGATTGGTTGCGCGGTCGGTCGTTTCACCGGGATGCGAAACGTACTGAAGCAACTCAAGCAGGTGGGAATCATCTGGAGCTATTTTGAGCAACGCTATTTTTATATGCGCATTCGGGAACCCGGTCACCTTGCTGACATACTCTTCGGTGGTATCGCGCATCATAACGAGCTGCATGCCGAGTAAATCACGGTAGAACGCCAATGAACGATCGAGATTACTCACAGTGAATCCAGTATGGGCAACGCTGGTGAGTTTCATAATATTTCTCGTTTCTAGTTTGAGACCCTTGGGACTAGGGGCTCGAGGCTTGGGGCTTGTAAGAAAAAAACTAGTCCCCAGCCCCTAGCCCCCAGCCCCATAGTTTTTTACTGACTACTGAATGCTGACTACTTCAGATCAAATTTTCCTTCAACCGATACACGCGAACTGCCGTATCATGGAATAATGCGGCTTTCTCGCTCGCAGAAAATTTCTCAGTCGTACGTTTGAACGAGTTCCACAGTACGGTGTATGAACAGGACGCTTTATCGACTGGGAAGTTGCTCTCAAACATACAGCGGTTCACGCTAAACTTTTCGATGCAGTAGAGATAATATGGGCCATTCGCTTTAGCGAGCTCTTCTGAGGTCGGTGGTTTCTCGCGTTTATGCCAGTCGAAGCCGCACATCGTCATTGTCAGTCCACCGAGTTTCACCACCACATTTGGACACTCGGCAACTGCCGCTATGTTTCGTTTCCATTCTTCAAAGACTTCCCTCTGCTTGCCCGCATAGGGGCCAATACCTAACGGGCCGCCGACATGATCGAGAATAATGGTCGTATCAGGAAACGCTTTAGCGAGGTCGGCGAGGTCCATTAACTGATTGTGATACATCCACGCATCGAAGGTTAAACCGAGTTTTTGCAAGACAGCAAACCCTTCACGAAATGGTTTGCTGTACATTGTTTCTTTAGTCGGCTTGGTGTGCGCATTCCGAATATCCCGGCTTTCGTTCCAGCTTGTGGCATGACGAATACCGCGAAAGCGATTGGGGCTCGCGGCGATATGGGCCTCTAGAACCTTTTGTACTCGACTGCCCAACGTAAGATCAGCAAGACTGGCAATACCTGCCGCAACTGCGTTGTTGCCATAAATGCCACTCGCGGCCATTGCTGCGATCCCTTGGACAAATTCTGTTTCGCCAATCGGCTTCATCTCTTCGGGACCATTCTTGCGATACATCGACACACATTCAAGAAAGACAGTGGCGACGACATTGTGCCCACCTCGCGTGTCTTCGAGTAATTCATCAAGTAGGTAACGATTGTTTGGATAATCCCACAGATGGTGATGGGGATCAACAATAGGGAGGGACGGGTCCAGTGCTTGTTCTGTGGTTAAGGACAGCCAGGCTTTTGGATCAGTTGCCATACGTTTCCTTTACGTGTCGTTAGATTGAATCTCCTCATAGACCGAAGTTCTGTGCGTGGTCAAGGGAACACCTCTTCTCATAACCAATCTCCGATCAGCAAATTTCCGCGGTGCCAGCGAGGCGGTGCTTGCGCAGCGTAGTGCTGTCAGGTTCAATGAGGTTCGTAGGTAAGGAGGCCACGCATGCCAACTGTTCGTAAGCCACGTCGGGTACAACCGCGAACAGATCTATTACTCGAAACCCAGAACCAAATCCTGGAATATCTACGCCAAGATGTTGAAGAATGGAAAAAGGCAGGGGACCGGTATGATCGGACTCAACGTGCCACCATGCAAGCCTTGGCTGCAATACAGCAATCGAATGAGCGACAAACGCAACTTATTCAGCAGTCGAGCGAGCGGCAAATGCAATTAATCCAGCAGTCGAGTGAGCGGCAGGCTCAGCTTGTTGCTGATGCGACACGAATACTCACAACCTCGACACAAACACTGGCTACGATGTTACTCGAAGTGCAAGCCATTACCGCACGAACGCTGGAGCTGGTGCGCGATATCCATACGCGTGGATCGAACGGTCGCTCCACGCGACATTAATGTTTGGTAAGTGATCGATTTTGAGCGGATGTTTATGCCGACGGCGCGACCATGGTCGCATATCCTTCAATGAACGGGGACAAACTTTCCTTATCGACCTCAACATTGATGATCGACGGTTTGCCGTTGGCGGCTGCGCGTCTGATAGCCGGTACGATTTCCTGCGGATCGGTGACCCTTTCCCCATACCCATCCCACATCGCGACCATCTTTTCGTAGGCACGCATGTGGTGCAGTTCGGTGTTGCACTGCCCTCTCGTGGCAATCTCATCTGGTCGAATGTACTTTTCGACCAAGCTGATCATTCCCCACCCTGAGTCATTCGAGATGACACACACCACGGGAATGCCCAGTCGCGCCATGGTATCCATCTCCATGGCATAGAACCCGAAACTGCCGTCACCTGTATACCACAGCACCGGCTTGCGATTCGCGGCCCAGGCTCCCACCACCTGCCCAGGTCCTGTACCAATCGTGCCATTCGGTCCAGTTGCATGGATCTGCCCTGGACGTGTTGCAACTGACGCACCTGTCATCCAGACACTGGCTTCACCACCATCGATAACGAGGTTCCAGTCCTGCGCATCTTCCTCCAAGAATTTCGCTACCTCACTCGCACAACGGGCCGGGTGAACAGGAATTTTGCCGACATGATACGCCTCGGGGAGGGTGGCTGTTCCACCACGACGCACTGCTCCAGTCCAAGGATCACCCGTCTTTGGTGCACATTTGCGCTGGATCGCTTCGAGGAGCTGACGTGTCACCGGTCCTGCTCCACCGACAATGCCGAGGTCGGCACGGAGGTTGAAGCCAATCTGGTTGATATCGGTGTGCACCTGAATGACTTTGGCGTTCTTAGGAATTGCCCGGCCCAATCGCAAGCGATAATCAAACCGACAGCTGAGGGCTAACACCACATCAGCTTTCGAGAAGGCACGGGTTGTCAACAAGGGATTGGCTGATTCGTCGCCAAACAAGCCACGGCACGCACTGCCGGAGATACCCACTGGCATCTTTAGATAATCTGACAAAGCAGCAATAGCCCCGGCATGTTTCCCCATTGACCATCGGGCTCCTTCATCGACGATCACTGCTGGACGTTCCGCACGGGCAAGAAGCTCGGCTGCTTGCTCAATGAGTTCCGCTTCTCCACTGGGCACCGCTTGGCTCACGGCGTGCGCTGGAAAACGGACACGCTCCTCATCGACCTTGGCGAACAGCAGGTCCGTTGGTATTTCCAGGTAGACTGGTCCTGGGCTTGCTCCCATCGCCTGGCGAAAGGCCATGGGCACATACTCTGGAATGCGAGCGGTGCTGGTAATTTTTCTCGCCCACTTACAGCACGACTCCATTAAGGTCAGAGTCGACATGTCCTGCAGATCTCCTGCGTCGCGTTTACTCATCGCTACCGCACCGCCGATCTGCAGGAGGGGAATATTCATCGAGTCCGCTTCCATCATTCCCGCTGGTGTATTGCCGACACCTGGCCCAGCGGTCGTCACCACAACCGCCATCTTTCCCGAGGCCCGCGTATAGGCAGTCGCAGCATACACCGCCGAGCACTCATGGCGCATATCGATAATCTCGATGCCCGCCTCTCGCATCCCATAAAAGATCGGCATGATATGTCCACCAGATAAGACGAATGCCTTTTCTACACCCTCGTTCGCTAAGGCTTTCCCGACTAGAGCGCCTCCGTCGATTGCTTCCATTTTTGCATCCCTCCCAGTTGTTTATTTCCCTCTAAACCACTGCTGGGGATTTGACAAGCGAACACGAAGTCGCGGACGTTTTATGTTTTTTGAGTCACGAGTAGTGAGCCGCAGTGAGATCCCTCTACTCGAAGAGGCAGGCGAGAGTCGGTGGGCAATGCTACTGAAAAGGGGAAAAGAGTCTGGGAGTCCAGGAGTCTGGGAGTCTGAGAGTCTGGGAGTCTCGAAAAGGAAGAAAATAAAACCTCCTCTTTTTAGACTCCTAGACTCCTAGACTCCTAGACTCCTAGACTTTTTGGTTACGCCGCCACTCCACCGCGCAGCTGCTTACCAGATGTCGCGCCGGTGCACTTGCCGTCTTCGAAGGTCACTTGGCCATTGACGATGTACCAGCGGTAGCCTTCGGCCTTTTGCACACGCCGCCATTCGTTGGCTGGCAGGTCATGGACCACTTCGGACGGGAGGATCTTCAGCTTGGCGAGGTCGTAGACGATGATGTCTGCCGCCAGGCCTTCACGCAGACAGCCACGATCCTTAATGCCCGCTGCCCATGCAGTCAGGTAGCTGAGGCGATAGTGGGCTTCTTCGAGGCTTAGGATGTTATTGTCACGCACCATCCAGGTGAGCATATCGGTCGAATAGGTCCCTGGGGTGATGAACTTAATGTGCGCGCCACCATCGGACACGCCAGGCAGCGTGTACGGGGAGGCCATGACTTCGCGATAGTTTTCGACGTTGTTGTTGACGACTGGGCCACGCCATACGGTGCGGATTTCCTTGGCGGAGATATCGAGCATCGCGTCGATTGGATGCTTGCTCTCTTCCTTGGCAATCTGACCAACCGTCCTGCCTTCGTACTTCTTCAAGGTGGCCTCTGGGGTGTGATCACACACGAACTCAGCCAGTTCACCAAACAAGAAGTCACGGGACTTCGTGCCAGCATCGTACTCTTCGCGGAGCGCAGCGCGGATACGCTGGTCGGCCAACTTCACGCGCTTCTCTTCGATCGTGCCGGTGGTGGCTTCACGCCAGTGCGGGCTATCATCGAACAGGTTCCAGTTCTCGAACGTGATGTGGTTGGCTGCACGAGCAGTCACAGCCTGTGCGAACACCGGCTTACCTTGCTTGTTGGCTTCGGCCAGCCAACGGAGCTGGGCGCGATAGACGTATGGGAACTTGTCGTTCACTGCCATCGCGTTGAACAACACTGGACGACCACTCACTTCGGCGAGCTTTGAGTTGAAGTCGAAGTCATTGTGCATACCAGCGTTCGGGTCATTGGTGCCGACGCTGGAACGGGTGAACTGAATGCAGCCTTGACCTTTGTCTGCCAGCACTTGCGCCATGCGGACATAGAAGGAATCCGGCAGCATGTCGGAAATCATCGGGCTGCCGTCGTAGTCACACTGCACCGCAGAGCTACCGCCGGGGACGAGTTGTTGCGCGCCCCAACCAACGGCACCGGCGTCCATGGCCTCGGAGAGCAATTTGGCAACGGCTTCAGTTTCTTTCTCATTCGGGCGCCGCTCTTTCGCTGCAGCGAAGCTGCCCATCACATACGCCACTGCTGGTGAGATGGGGAACAGATGGGAAATGTTGATGCCTAATGGGAGACGCTCCAAGCGATTCAGGTATTCAGGGAAGGTCGACCACTTGAAGTCCATCGACACCTGCATCGGCGCCATTGGGATGGCTTCGTTACGTGACAAGGCGAGCATGGCGCGCTCAGCATCGGCTGGATGCAACGGAGCAAAACCGAAACCGCAGTTCCCCATGGTGACAGTGGTGACACCGTGCCAGCTCGATACGCTGAGATACGGGTCCCAGTGGACCTGCGCATCATAGTGGGTGTGGAGATCGATACCGCCCGGTGCGACGATCAAACCGCTCGCATCGAGCACCTTCTTACCATCACTGCTGTTGATACGGCCGATCTTGGCGATCTTGCCGTTCTTAATGCCAATATCGCCTTTGAAACGCGGGACGCGCGTACCATCGACGATCGTTCCGTCCTTAATAACGACATCATACTCTGCCATAAATCCCTCCTACCGTTTGTATGCCCTTAACATGAGGTATTTAGAGCGGTGCTGTCAAGGGTTCGGCAATTGTGGTAACGAAGGGCCACGACAACAAAGGAGGGCTGTTATGGCAGACTTCGGGTTGGTAACGATTCCTACGCATTATACGATCCCCACGGTCGATTTGGCGCGGTGGTCTGAAGAGAACGGCTTTGAGTCAATCTTCTTTGGTGAGCACACGCATATTCCGACGAGTCGTAAGACGCCATTCCCCATCGGTGGTGAATTGCCGCAATGCTACAAAGAGTTCTTTGATCCATTTATTGCACTGACCGCTGCTGCGGCTGTGACGAAAAATCTCAAAGTCGGCACCTCGGTCTGTTTGGTGCCGGAACATCATCCGATTACGCTGGCAAAGACCATTGCTTGTTTAGATCGCGTATCGAACGGGCGTTTTCTCTTTGGTATCGGTGCGGGCTGGAACGCCGAGGAAATGGCCGATCATGGTGTGGCGTTCAAGGATCGTTGGAGGGTGACACGCGAGCGCGTGTTGGCGATGAAAGAGATCTGGAATAATGAAGTCTCAGAATTTCACGGACAGTTTGTGAATTTCGATCCATTGTGGTGCTGGCCAAAACCAGTGCAAGCTGGTGGTCCGCCGGTACTGATGGGTGCGATGTCGAAATGGGCAGTAAAACGGATCGTTGAGTATTGTGACGGCTGGATGCCACTCGATGGTCCGTATGACCTGGCAAAAGATCTGGCAGCGATTAAAGCCGAGGCCGATCGGGTAGGGCGCCCGATGAAAGACTTCGACATGAGCGTCATCATGGGGCCAGCATTGTCTGGTCAGGTGCCGACCGAAGGGCGCATTCGTGAACTCATGAAGATGGGCTTCAATCGCGTCTCGTTCTTGTTCTATCCCGAAGAGCCAGCCAAGCAGTGGGCGGTGATTGAGCAGTATGCGAAGTTGATTAAGGCGTTCCGATGATTTGAGACTAGAGTCTAGAGACTAGAGGCTTGGGTGGGGAGGACTAGTCTCTAGCCTCCAGCCTCTAGCCTCATCGTGAAACTAGAAACCAAAGGGGTAGTCCCCTTATCTCACCAACAGAGAGGAAGCAAAAAATGTCCGGATCACTCACAGGCAAAGTCGCATTAATCACAGGCGCAAGTTCAGGCATTGGCCGAGCTACCGCGCTCGCGTTCTGCCGCGAAGGCGCGAAAGTCGCAATCGCTGATGTCAGTGTCGAAGGTGGCGAAGAAACCGCAAGTTTGGTGAAGAAAGCTGGTGGTGAGGCGTTCTTCATGAAGACAGATGTATCGAAAGCGGCTGAAGTCGAAGCTTTAATAGCAAAAGTTGAGCAGACCTATGGTCGCTTAGACTGCGCGTTCAATAATGCTGGCATCGAAGGTGGTGCCGGCAATACGCAGAACTATTTGGAAGATGAGTTCGACCGTACCATCGCCATCAACCTCAAAGGTGTGTGGCTATGCATGAAATATGAAATCCCCGCTTTGCTCAAAGCTGGTGGTGGCGCGATTGTGAATACGGCTTCGACTGCCGGGTTGGTCGGTTATCGCGGTGGGTCAGCGTACGTCGCCAGTAAGCACGGCGTTGTTGGACTCACCAAAACTGCAGCCCTCGAATACGCCCGGCAAAACATTCGCGTGAACGCGGTCTGTCCTGGTGCTATCGACACCCCAATGATGGGTCGCCTCACCGGTCATCGTGCCGAACGCGCCGCAAAAATGGCAGCCTCCGAGCCAGTTGGTCGCATGGGACAACCATCAGAAATCGGCGAAGTCGTGGTGTGGTTATGTTCACCAGCAGCGTCGTTTGTCACTGGGCTCGCGATGGCTGCGGATGGGGGAATTACGGCGATGTAAAAATTGGGGCTAGGGGCTGGGGACTAGGGACTAGTTTTTCTTTCTTCAACAAGCCCCAAGTCCCTAGCCCCAAATCCCAAAGTGCTGGACTCTAGACCTTGGACTAGGAACCAGGAACCAGAAACTAGAAACTCCTCTGTCTTATACAATCGTCCCCTCTAAACACGCCGCGAGCAACGTATACACATCCTCCGGCTGCGCATTGCCCCAATCAGCGGCTTCGTGCGGATTGCGACCCATTTCTTTGACTCCGGCAATCGCCTCTTCCACGGTGAACCCGCGTCCAGCTACCAGCCATGCGGCGAGCACATGTCCAGCGCGCCCACGACCACCCTGGCAATGGACAACAACCGGTGATTGCTTTTCATCTGACTCCTTGAGAAACGGCAGAATCCGTTCTTTCAGCAAGCCAACATCACACAGATGGTAGTCAGGGATCGGTGCCCAGCAGACATTGTCGCTGCCAAACACCCGACCATAGGCGATGAGCAGATCTTCTTTATAGGCTTTCAGTTGATCTTCATGCAGCAGGCAACAGACACGACGAATGCCTTGCTCGTGCATATAGGTTACCCATTCATTGATACGCAGCGATGAATACGCCGGTCCTTGTGCACCAAAGACGATCGGTTCAGTTTTGCCAGCCGGTGAGTAGCGGAATTTATGCATGCAGGTCCTTTACTAGTTGTTCGTCTCCCCTTCTCCCTAGAAGGGAGAAGGCTAGAGTTCCGTTGTCCCCTCTCCCTTCTAGGGCAATGGCGTTAAGTTAGTAGCTTTCTCATTCCCTCTCCCTCAGGGAGAGGGCTAGGGTGAGGGGATGAAATATAAGGCTGCTGGCTTTTCGATCCCCTCATCCTGACCTTCTCCCGGTGGGAGAAGGAACCCACA
>VGTJ01000126.1 GCA_016874775.1 Deltaproteobacteria bacterium | reverse complement strand
AAGGCCTACAGGTCTCCGACGATGAGTTTCAAGCGCTCAATATCAAACCCGGTAAGTTTCATGGCGATTGGAACTATACGCTTCTTCCTCGCTCTTAATCGGTAACTTAATTCTTGCCCATGCCTTACTCACTCAATCTTCCAGAGGGCAGGCGGTACAACGACCGGCTGAGTGAGTGCCCGCTGATTGTTTTCTGCCTGCTGTTGACTAGAAATTCCAGCTCACAAATTGTCCAGGCGCGACCTTCATCGGCGAGGCGGTCTGATCAGTGAGCGGGAGATAATAGATATGGGAGGCAGTCGTGGAGGAGACCGGAGAGATGAGGTAGCCAGCAAACGCGAGACCGCTGCCATCGGGCGCAAGTGGCGGATGTGAGAGCGCGTACTGATCAAAGAAAGAAAAGATAAACATCTGTTCGCGGCTAGGAAGGAAACGCGCGAGTTCAGTTTTCTCACCGCTTGCGCGTGTGAGGCGATGCCAACACAGGTAACTCTGTTGTTGTGCGACCGTGATATAGAGCAAAAAATCACTCTGTGGAGACCAAAAGAAGCCAAGAACCGGTTCTTCTAGCACGGATGACGTACGGCCAGTCGATAGGTCTAAGAGATTTACTTGAGAAAAGACAAACGATCCAGATTGTGATGCTGAACTGAACGCGAGGGCTTGACCGTCAGCGGACCATAAGGCCACAGCCCCGCTGCCAATGGTCGTGATCGGCCCTTTCTCTCCACTGTCAACGTCGTATAAAAACAGGACATCCTCTTCATGGTCATCGTCATGCTCGACGTAGGCCAACAAGTTCTCTTGTGGTGACCAGGCGGGAACACGAAAATCGCCTGGGCGATCGGTGACCTGACGCACGATCCGCCCGGATGCTGTGTCAACGATGACGACATGCGCGTTGCCAGACGCGTGGCTGCCACCGACATGCACCGCAAGTTTGTCTCCTTGCGGTGACCACGACCAGAACACCGGCGCGCCACTGATCGTGGGGATCGTTTTTCCGAGTTGGTTGAGGTGCACGATTTCTAATGAGAGCTGCTGTTTTTCACGCTGGACCAGCGCTGCAAACGCATTCCCACGTGGCGACCAGTTGCCGTAGATCGGCATGCCTCCTGAGAGACCACTTAACTCCCATGACTCGATGCCGTCGGCGGCGACTGCATACAGGCTGGTTTCGAGTTGTGTCTCGGCGGTTCCTCGCATCCCGAAGCAGGCAACTTGTTTTCCATCCGGTGCCCAGGCGGGCCACATGTGGGTCAAGCGGACTGGCGAACTCTCCGTCGTGGCTTTTGCTTCGTGCTCTTCCCAACTCCAGGTGAGCTGTTGCTGGCGTTTGCGAGATGGAGTCCAGGTAAACACGTTGCCATCTTCACCTGTAAATACGACTTGCGGAGTGTGTAGTGTCTGTGTTGCATCCATGAATATCTCTCAGTGTTAGCGCTTTGCTCCATCCAAAACAATCACCGGTTGTTTCCGCCCGCGCTCACGTCGCAGGAGGACATAGACAGCTCCCGGCCCACCGTCGTGTGGGCGGGCAGTCGAGAATGCCAGCACCAGGCGGCCCAGCTTTCCTCGTGTGAGCCATTGTTTCAGTCGGTCTTTGAGAACGGGGAATTGGCCGGGAGAGTTGCGCCCTCGACCATGAACGACGAGCACACAGCGGAGCCCAGCATTGACCGATTTCAAGACGAACTGTTCAACTTCAACTTGGGCAGCGTCTGACGTCATCCCGTGGAGATCCAGAGCAGCTTGGCGGGAAAACTCTCCACCGCGGAGTTTACGCACGAGCCGAATATCGAGCCCACTGACACAGCCTTCGACATATTCATCGGTATCAGTGATGTCGAAACCCGTACGCCCCGCGACCAGGTCATATAACTCAGCCAGCGCTTCATTCTCTTCGGTCTGCGCACGCAGTGGGATGGGAGGAGGAGTCACATTTACCCGGACCCGCCCATCGGTTTTTAACGGCGTCACATCTTGCATATGACGCGAGAAAACCTCTTCGTCGCTCTCACTGGTTTCTTGCAGTTGGACCGGAGGCGGTTCAGGTTTTTTCGGCACGAGCGGCTTTTCGGGAATCTTGACCGTCTTTTTCAGATCCCGAAACGGATTATTAAAGCCGGACGACATGGAGCGAATGGTACAGAAGAAGCATGAAGAGGACAAGCAAGTCCTCTCACTAGCAGAAGAAAGCATGTAAGCTGATACACAGAGGAGAAAGTTCAAGACTACAGGTGGCAGGCTTTAGGGTTTCCTTCCTTCTCTTTATACTGCTGGTGAGTACGAAGCACTTTTAAGGATGAAACTATGACACCGATTCTGGCCGTGACCTTTGCGCAAGGTGCACAGCAAGTGCAGCGGCAGTTTGGGATGGAGGAAGATCGGGTGCCGATATTAGTGCCGCTATCGGCCTTTAGTGAAGCGCGGACGACCCAACCAGAGTTAACGCTGACGGGCTTCTTACCACAATACTTCATCGAACAAGGACTACCGGACTTTTCTCCGTTGTTTAGTGACGCTTTGGCGAGAGGACGTGCACTTCTATTGCTTGATGGCTTAGATGAAATGCTCACGGCGCATGAACGCGCCGCGGTCGCTTCTGCCATTGCTGCGTTTTCGCGTGAATATCCTACTGCTCGTATCGTAGTTACGAGTCGGATTGCTGGATATTCCTCTGGGTTGCTTCCAGGGAATTTCACTACGTTAACGGCCGCACCATTTGACGATGAAGCGATTACTCGTTTTGCCCAGCAATGGTCATTAGCTTTTGAAACGACTGGGGTGCTACCGCACCAAGAGTTATCTTCGGATGTTCGTTAACGAGCGGAGCGACGAGCAGAGAACTTAACCAAGGCAGCAACAGGTCATCGAGGGGTGAAACACCTAGCGACCAATCCGCTGCTACTGACACTACTTGCTTTAATTCACTATCAAGGAACACGGTTGCCCAATCGGCGAGTGGATTTGTATCGTCTGTGTGTAGAGGCTTTAGCAGAAACATGGAATCTCGCACGCAGTTTGAGTGGCAGAGCTATCGACTTACACCTTGGTGAACGACGGCTTGATGAAGAATTTGTCGTACGGGTGCTGGCACCAGTGGCGTATGGGATGCATGAGCACCAGCCGACTGGACTTATTGAGCAAGCAGAACTCGAAGCCCAGGTCGCGAAACAGTTTATAGACGGAGATGGAACTGCCGAACCTGAAGCGAAAGCATTGGCACAAAACTTCGTCACTCTTGTCCGTGAGCAAATGGGATTGTTGGTCGAACGTGGGCCAAAGGTGTTCGGTTTCCTGCATTTGAGTTTTCAGGAATATCTTGCCGCTCGTTTCCTCAGCGAGCGCACAGATACGTTTGAACGTCTCAGGTTACGCTTGCAGCAGCCCCGCTGGCGTGAAGTAGTTCTGTTAACTGCCGGATGTTTACGCGGTGATTACGCAAATCAGTTTGTCGAGAATATCCTCAATGCACACAGTGAATATGACGACCTACTTCACCGTGATCTGTCGTTAGCTGCACGTTGTATCGGTGATGAGATTCCTGTCTCGCTATCGCTTCGCCAAACAATTCGTGATCGACTTCTGACGCTGTGGAAAGATCCACCGTTCCCTCGCTTGCAAACAGAGATCGTTAAGACGTTTGGCTACCTGAAGAATAGTCAGATTGGGAATGACATTTGTAACTGTCTGCTCAACCTCTTGCGTGACCGGAACGAGGATCCTGGTATACGTCAAAAGGCAGGAGAAGCCTTAGGGAAAATAGGGAAAGAGGACCATGAAGTATTGAGTACTTTCTTGGCACTGCTGCAGGACTCGACAGAAGAGGAGGAAGTACGCTGGAGGGCAACTCAAGCCTTAGGAATAGCAGAGGAGAGGAAAGATGAGGTTTTGAACATTTTAGCGTGATCAACGAACCTGCTCTACGGAAACCTGTACTTGAAGCCTTATGGGAAGTGTTGGAAGGAGGGCAAGCAAATTAACAATGAAAAATGAAAACCTAAAAAAGGAAAAAAAGGCTGATGGGTACAGATTTTAGGGTTCCCGTTTTTTCCCTTTAGCCTCCAGCCTCTAGCTTTGTTGATGTTTTCTGTATCTCACCCCGCGTTCCATCTGTCGCGCAGACTGGTTAAGATGCCGACATCCACGCGTGACGGAGGTCGACAAAAACCATATGCGCTGTCTGCAGTGTCAGCATGAGAATCGCGAAGGCGCGAAGTTCTGTGAAGAATGTGGCAACAAGCTCGAACTTGCGTGTCCGTCGTGTGGGACGACACTGCGTGCCAATGCGAAGTTTTGTGATAATTGTGGAACGCGAATCGAAGGATCGTCCGGCGTCCGGCGTCCGGCGTCCCAAGTCCAACCCCCAAGCCTGAACTCCCAATCCCCGGCAAGTTACACCCCCGCCTATCTCGCTGAGCGCATTATTGCCGAACAAGCGGCAATGGTCGCACGAGGAGCGCCGGAAGGTGAACGGAAAACCATTACTGCGCTCTTTGCTGACATCAAAGGATCAACGGCTCTGATAGAAGAACTCGATCCAGAAGAGGCGCGTGATATCGTCGATCCAGTTCTCGCCTTGATGATGGAGGCAGTCCATCGCTATGAGGGCTACGTCGCTCAGTCTCTTGGCGATGGCATCTTCGCCCTGTTTGGTGCGCCGATTGCGCACGAAGATCACGCTCAGCGCGCTCTGTATGCTGCCTTACGCATGCAGAACGAGATGAAGCAATACTCCGATAAGCTGCGACTAGAGAAAGGCGTACCGCTGCAAATGCGTGTTGGTATCAACACCGGTGAAGTGGTGGTTCGTTCAATTCGTACCGACGATCTTCATACTGATTACGTTCCGGTCGGACATTCCACCAACATTGCTGCCCGTATGGAAAATCTGGCTACGCCAGGTTCGATCATCATTAGTGAGAATACTCACAAGTTGGTTGATGGTTATTTTGACTGTCAGTCGCTTGGTGTTGCTACTGTCAAAGGTGCGAGCGAACCGGTGCCGATCTACGAAGTTCGTGGTGTTGGGCCACTACAGACTCGTCTGCAGCTTTCTGCCAAACGAGGCTTCTCTCAGTTTGTTGGGCGACAGGGAGAACTTGCGCAGATTCACCGCGCTTTTTTGGCGGCAAAAGAAGGACACGGCCAGATCGTTGGTGTCATCGGTGAGCCTGGAGTTGGGAAGTCACGTATCTGCCATGAATTTAAACTCTTATCCCAGAAGCACTGCTTGGTCTTGGAAACGTTTTCTGTTTCACATGGTATGGCGTATCCCTATTTGCCGTTGATCGATCTGCTGAAGAGTTATTTCCAGATCACGCCACAAGATGACGAGCGACGACGCACCGAAAAAGTCACTGGCCGTGTGTTAACCCTTGATCGTGCGCTAGAAGAGACGTTGCCGTATATTCTTGCGCTGCTGTCACCAGCAGAGACGTCTGCAGAGTTGCGCGAAATGGACTCGCAGAGTATTGGTCGACGCACTCGCGATGCCATCAAGCGTCTGCTCTTGCGCGAGAGTCTCAATCAGCCAGTATTGCTGATTTTTGATGATCTCCAATGGGTGGATAATGAAACCCAAGCATTTCTCGATGTCTTGAGTGATAGTCTCGCGACAGCCCGTATCTTGTTGCTCGTCAATTATCGTCCTGGGTATCAGCACAGTTGGGGGACACGCACTTATTACCATCGCGTGCTTCTCGATGCGTTGGGAAGAAAAGAGGCAGAAGAACTACTGACCACGTTGTTAGGCGATGGTCCTGGACGGGAGCCGATCAAACAATTCCTGCTAGAGAAGACCGAAGGCAATCCGTTGTTCATCGAAGAGATCGTTCGGGCTTTGGTTGAGCAAGGCGTCTTGGTACGTGACGCGGCAGGAAAAGCGCCATTTCCTGTGCCGCTGCTGACAAAACCTCTCGACGAAATTCAGTTGCCGCCCACGGTACAAGGCATTTTGTCGGCACGAATTGATCGCCTTGGAGCACCAGAAAAAAGCTTGCTACAGACACTAGCAGTGATTGGCAAACGCTTCTCGCTCAATCTCGTGAAACGTATTGCAACGATTCCGGAGCCGGAACTCTTATCGTTGCTCTCTCGTCTGCAAGCGGGTGAGTTTGTCTATGAGCAGGTGGCGTTCCCGGAGTCGGAATACACCTTCAAGCATGCATTGACCCAGGATGTCGCGTATAACTCTCTGTTGACTGAGCAACGGAAGATCCTCCACGAGCGCACAGCGCAAGCAATCGAAGCCGACTGTTGTCGCGAGAACTCGCAACAGACCCTGGAAGAGCAATGTAGTGAACTTGCTTATCACTATGGGCGAAGCGGCAATGTTGAGAAGGCAGTGGAATATCTCCAACGCGCTGGGGAGCAAGCCCTGCGGCGTTCTGCCCGTGATGAAGCAAGCAACCACTTTGCTGGCGCGTTGGAATTGTTACGAACGCTTCCTCGTTCGCCGCAACGCATCAATCGCGAGCTGCAATTGTTGATCGTTCGCGGTGGCGCGCTGATTACTGGTAAAGGGTATCGTGTTCCTGAGGTTGAACACATATTCAATGAGGTCCGCGAACTTCTGCCGCAGGCAGAAGAGTCGTCGCAATTGCTTCCAGTACTCATGGGCCTCTGGCGCTTTGTGATTGTCCGGGGGGAATATCAAACCTCGCATGCGATCGCTGAGCGATTGCGTCATCTGACCCGAGGGCTACAGGAGACGGAAGTCCTTTTACCTGCGCACTTTGCATTGGGGTTTTCCGCGTTTCGCTTAGGACACTTTCAGAATGCCCGCCAACATCTGGAGACCTGTGTCTCCTTACGCTTGGAGAAACAACCGCAGAGTCGTTTCGAGAGTCTCGTGTACCGGGTGTCGATGGGAGGGATGGACCCGCGGGTCGGGAGCCTCTCCTGGCTTGCGTGGGTGTCATGGTATCTGGGCTACCCAGACCGAGCCCTGCAACGGAGTCAAGAGGCCTGTCTCCTGGCACGCGAGCTTGAGTTAGCAATTAGTGAGGCTGCGGCGAACCACTTTGCCGCGGCAGTTCGTCGACTCTGTCGAGATCCCCATGCCGTGCTCGAACATGAAGAAAAAGTGATTGCGATTGCGACTGAGCGGGAAGCTCCACAATGGCTTGCCAGTGGCACTTTTCTCCGCGGGTGGGCGTTAGCGGACCTGGGCCAGTATGAGGAGGGTATAGCAATAATGCAGCAAGGGCTTGCAGGGTGGCGGGCAATGGGGAGTGATCAACTCGGTCAACCCTCAATCATGCTTGCTGATATGTATCGCCGTGCGGGAAAAGCCTCTGAGGGGTTACGACTTGTGAATATGGCGATGTCCGAACTGCAACGCAGTGGCGAGCGATGGTGGGAGGCTGAACTCTACCGCATCGAAGGAGAGTTGTTGTTAGTGTCAATCGAAACAGGAATGGAGCCTGAGGCTGAACAGTGTTTTTTCAAAGCGATTACCACTGCACGACAACAAGACGCGAAATCGCTTGAGCTACGTGCGACCATGAGCCTTTGCCGCTTGTGGCACAAGCAAGGCAAATCTGAGGACGCACGAGAGCTTCTCACGAACATCTATGGGTGGCTCACCGAAGGATTCGAGACGGGTGACCTCCAGGAAGCGAAGGTGTTGCTCGACGAGTTAGTGTCCGGCGTCCGGCGTCCGGCGTCCAGCGTCGAACACTGAGGTATCTGCCTTAGCGAGAGAAGGCGAGGGGAAAACGATAATATGCCCTCAATAACACGATTTGAAGAGATCCAAGCATGGCAGAGAGCGCGAGAATTGGTTCGCGAGATCTACAAGACCTGTGCTGATGGACGTTTGAGTAGAGACTTTGGATTACGAGACCAGCTTTGTCGTGCGGCAGTATCGTCGATGAGCAATATCGCTGAAGGCTTCGCGAAAAAGAGTGATCGAGACTTCGCCCATTACTTTGACATCGCGAGGGGATCTGCCATAGAGGTACAATCTTTACTCTATGGAGCGTTGGACATAGGGTACATCCAGAAAAGTGACTTCGAGAAGTTGTACGAACTAGCTGACGCAACGGCTTTATTCATAGGTGGTTTCACGCCTTACCTGCGAAAACGCTCCGAATCATGGCTCGTAGTGGAGATAGGTGCATGAGTATCTCAGATTCTCGATCGCAAAAGACGCTAAACACCGGACACCGGACACCGGACGGGATAGACCCAATTTCCCTCGAGATTCTGTGGAACCGGCTGATTTCGATCGTCAACGAACAAGCGACAGCGTTGCAGAATGCTTCGTTTACCACCGTCGTGCGTGAGGCCGGGGATTTATCGGCTGGTGTTTTTGATGTGCACGGAAACATGGTCGCACAGGCAGTGACAGGCACGCCTGGTCATATCAATACGATGGCGATGGCGGTGCGGCATTTCTTGAAAGAATACCCGTGGGCGTCGCTGGAAGAGGGCGATAGCCTGATCAGCAATGATCCGTGGCTCACGTCGGGGCATCTCAATGACTTCACGGTAGTCACGCCGATTTTCCGCCGCGGGACACCTGTCGCCCTGTTTGCCAATACGTGCCATGCGGTCGATGTCGGTGGCCGCATGCTTGGCGCAGATGCGCGGCAAGTCTTTGAAGAAGGGATCTACGTCCCGATTATGAAACTGTTCCGCCGTGGGGAACCGAATCGTGATCTTTTCCGCTTAGTCAAGCAAAACGTGCGTGCACCGGAATTGGTCGAAGGCGATCTGATGGCGCAAGTCGGCGGTAATGAAGTTGGCGGTGCGAAGCTCCTCGAATTTATGGACGAATACGACTTCGCGTCGCTTGCACCGCTTGCTGACGCCATTCTGGCCACGTCAGAGAAAGCGATGCGACAAGCGATTGCCGAGCTGCCGCAGGGAACCTATCGCCATGAGATTCGTACCGACGGATTCGATGCGCCCATCGTGATTCCGATTGCTGTCACGGTGAAGGACTCTGACCTGTTTGTCGATTTTACCGGAACCTCGCCACAATGTGACCGCGGTATCAATGTGCCTTTTGCTTATTGTGTCGCCTACACGACATATCCGCTCAAATGTGCAGTCTCACCACATGTGCCGAACAATGAGGGAAGTTTCCGGCCTGTGCATATCAGTGCCCCGGAGGGATGTATTCTGAACTGCCAGTTTCCTGCACCGGTCGGTGGCCGGCATATCATTGGTCATTTTCTTGCGACTGCCGTGTTTGGCGCCTTGTCCCAAGCAGTCCCTGATCGGGTCTTAGCTGATGGTGCGGCGAACATATGGATCACCCAATTCACGGGGAAGGATCTCAGCAAGAAATCGTTTACCTATGTCTTCTTCTCTTCTGGGGGGATGGGGGCGAGACCGGATAAAGATGGCATTTCCGCAACGGCGTTTCCGAGTGGTATCCAAGGCGTCCCGGCGGAGATCATTGAGAACGTATCTCCATTAGTGATGGAACAACGTGCGTTAGTTCCGGATTCTGGCGGACCAGGAACATTCCGTGGTGGGTTAGGGCAAGAAATGATCCTGTCTGTTCGGAGTGATGAATCTGTCGTGCACTCAGCGATGTACGACCGGACGAAATTCCCCGCGTTGGGATTCTCGGGGGGGCAGAACGGTGCATTGGGAGACTTTTTCCTTTCTGACGGCACGCATCCGCATCCAAAGGCACAATATCACTTACAGCCTGGACAAAAAGTGACGTTGCGCTTGCCTGGCGGTGGAGGATTCTTTGACCCGTTTGGCCGTGACCCTCAACTGGTGCGGCACGATGTGCTCAACGGTTACGTTTCTTGTGCGGCTGCGCGCGAGCAGTACGGCGTAGCCCTAGCTGAAGGACTCACGATTGACTGGGAACAAACACGACTGCTACGAGAGACGCGCAAGTAGGAAGTGATTGCTCCATTCGGGTACCAACGATAATACAATCACTGAGGGGTCTTGTGTTGAAAGCTTCTGTTTACTTTGCCTACAGACCTTCATAGGATATCCTGCTATAGGAGCAATATGGGGGACACGGCTGAACATATTCCGCTTTTTCCTCTCTCCACACCAGACACATCAGCGGAAAAACAACACTCACAAGACCGCTCTCAACAGATCGAAGTAGAGCAGACCCGGTTGCTCTACGCCCAGGCTCCGTCTGCGGTTGTTATTTCACTTTTTAACGCGACGATCTTGGTTTTTTTCCTTCGCCACGAGGTTCCGAGTTCTGCCTTGATAGCCTGGTGGACAGGGATGCTCGGTGCATACCTGATTCGATCTCTACTCGTATGGCGATACCGTCAGGCGACGTTACAAGGAACACCGAGTCAGCACTGGCGTACGAGATTTCTCATCAGTGCGGTCCTCTCCGGTTGCGCGTGGGGTTCCTGCGCTCTCCTGCTTTTTCCCACCGTGTCACTACCACACCAGCTTTTGCTGGCCTTTGTCGTCGGTGGGATGGCGATCGGAGCGATTGCTTCTATGGCGGCGGTACGCGCTGCCTATATTGGTTTTATCCTTCCGCTGACGTTACCTCTTGTCTGGCGCTTTTTCCTCCAAGGGGGAGATGACGCCATTGCGATGGGGTCCCTCTCGTTCATCTTTGTTGGTGGCTTACTGGTCATGGCCTCGCAATTTCACACAACCATTACGGAATCCATTGCCCTACGTTTTGAGAAGCAGGACCTACTGCAAAGTCGAAAGGCGCTGCAACTTTCTCACGATGTCCTCGAAGATCGTGTGCGCGAGCGCACGATGGCCTTGCAACAGGAAGTCCGAGAACGGGCACGGAGTGAAACCCACGCGCGCGCGATGTTACAAGCGATTCCTGATACGGTCTTTCGGGTCAATCGTGATGGGGTGCTGCTTGATTTCACCCCACGGGACCAGTTTTCAGCTCTGCCCGCACCTGAGTCCGTTGTCGGCAAAAGCGTCACGGAAATTGTTCCCCCTGATGTCGCTCGCGCTGTCAATGGCGCGGTTGCTGAGGCTCTACGGACAGGAACGGCGCAGATCTGTGAGTATCCTCTCTCTCTACAAGGGACCTTACATAATTATGAAATCCGTCTCGTTGTGAGTGGACCTGATGAAGTGGTCGGGATTGTTCGTGACATTACTCAGCGTAAGGAAGTCGAACGGCTCAAAGACGAATTCATTTCTACGGTCAGCCACGAGTTGCGAACACCGCTGACGAGCCTTGTCGGCTTCACCGAACTCATGCTGAACCGCCAGTTCTCGCCTGAAAAACAGCAGCAGTATGTCAGTCTGATTCATGACGAGAGTGTGTGCCTTGCGCACCTCGTCAATGACCTGCTTGATCTACAGCGCATGCAGTTGGGAAATCTGACATATCATCTTGCGGCGCTTGATCTCGAACCGCTGCTTAAAACATGCGGAGCGCTGTTCGAGCGGGATGCATCATCACTCCGCTTTGCTATCGCCTCTCCTCTGCTACCAGTCTACGCGGATGATGCGCGTATTCGTCAGGTGGTAACCAATTTGCTGTCCAATGCGATCAAATTCTCTCCAGCCGATGGTATCGTGACGGTTGGAGCAGAGGTTCAACACGATGAAGTGGTCACATGGATTGCTGACCAGGGGCCAGGTATTCCCGCGGACGCGCTTCCCAAACTTTTTGATAAGTTTTTCCGCGTGGATAACAAAGAGACGCGCCACATTGGCGGAGCGGGCCTTGGGCTCGCCCTGGTCAAAGAAATCGTTACTGCGCATGGGGGAAGAGTCTGGGTAGAAAGCACGCTTGGTCAGGGAAGTACGTTCTTCTTTACCTTGCCCCTGGTCAGCGCCGTCTCCGACGCTGTAGCCGACTCGTTAGCAGAGGTGCGTTAAGGTGATTTCCGAAAAAGGGGATCCCTGAGATGTCGATGTTCTGCCGATAGTGGCAGACACAGCCTGCCCTACCCAGAACCGGCAAAGCCACGTAGGGCGGGCTGTGCCCGCCACCAGAGACTGCGGGATATCTTTTCCAAGAAATCGCCTAAGTTATTTCATTGCAATAGCTTCGACTTCAATCAGGAGCCCAGGAAAAGCCAACCCCGCAACGACGACTGCTGTACTCGCTGGTGGGTTGTGGCCAAAAATCTCTTTTCGCACGTCGAGCATTTCCATAAACTTACTCTGGTCGGTGATATAGGTATTGATCTTAATGATGTCGCTCATGCTGGCCCCAGCCGCCGCAAGGATGTCTTTGATATTCTGATACACTTGCCGCGCTTGCGCTTTCATGTCTCCTGCACCGACCAGTTTGCCTGCTGAGTTGTATGCAACTTGCCCTGAGACGTAGATGGTATTGCCCATCTGTTGAGCTTGCGCCAATGGTAAGCGATCATCCCAGGCCCAGCCTGGATCGATAACCTTCTTGACGAGCCGAGGTGTTGCAGGTTTCCTTGCTACGGATTTTGCTTTCGCTGCAGAGTTCTTTGCACTCTGAGGCGGTCTTTTGGCTGTCCGTGTCGCTTTTGCTACTCTTGTTGCCATCTGTTGCTACCTCCTTTACGAGGCATGATTGGTGGAGCAGACAACTTTGTCAAGAAAAGGGAATACGTTGAATGTTCGACTTGACAGGGCACGCAGGGTGCCTAAAGATGAAACCTCATTACAGCTACCGAGCCTCCACACGAGAGGATGCGGAATGAGGAGTTTGTGGGGTATGAGGGACGTCCTCGGATCATCTACCGGACCATTCTGGCAGCAGCTTGTTGCAACGTTAACTCTTGGGGCCGTCTTGTGGGTACTCTTGGGAGTGCCGCGTACTGGGAATGCACAGACATCCCCTCCAGCAGCACCAACTGCTCCGGCACAAGCGAAGAAAACAGACAAACCGGTTCCGTACACCTCAGCGATCCTGATGGAAGCGGAAACTGGCAAAGTTTTATTTGAAAAAGACCCTCACGTACCATTACCTCCGGCGTCGATGGTGAAAATGATGACTCTGCTCATCGTGATGGAGAAGGTTCGAGATGGGGCAATAAAGTTAAGTGACACGGTGCGGGTATCGCGGTGGGCGTCGAAGATGGGTGGGTCGCAGGTGTTCCTCAGGGAAGGTGAAAAGATGTCGGTTGAGGAGCTGCTGAAAGCGGCGATGATTCACTCCGGTAACGATGCGACGGCGGCGCTTGCTGAGTACGTTGGTGGGTATGCGAGCGCTTTCGTTGACCTCATGAACGACCGTGCTGCCCAGATAGGATTAAAAGAAGCCCGTTTCCACAGCGTGCACGGCTTGCCACCCGAACCTGGACAGCAGGATGATGTGATGAGTGCCGCAGACCTGGCGACGCTCGGTCGCGAAGTGATGAAATTTCCTCAGCTCGCCGAGTGGGCGGGGAAGATACAAGAGCCGTTTCGGGATGGGCAATTTACCCTGGTGAACCCGAACCATCTGCTGAAGGATTATCCTGGGGCCGATGGTATCAAGACTGGGTTTCATAACAAAGCTGGGTTCTGCGTCACAGGAAGTGCAAAACAAGACGACTTACGCTTGATCGTGGTTATTATGGGTACTCCGACACGTGGGGCCTGCTTTACGAGCGCTGCACAGTTGCTGAATTACGGATTTGCCACCTACCGGATGTTTCGCCCGGTGCAAGGGAACGTTACGCTTGAAGGAAAAGACATTACCGTCCGTGGAGGAGTCGCTGAACGGGTTTCTATTGCTGCGAAACATGATGTGAAGATTCTGTTGAAAAAAGGAGAAGAAAAGAAAGTCGGAGTCACTGTCCGCACCCCAGAACGTGTCTGGGCACCGTTATCTGCCGGACAAGCGGTTGGCGAAATCGTCGTGACCTTTGATGGAGCAGTCGTGAGTACCGTTCCAGCCGTTGCTGCTCAGGAAGTGGGTAAAGCGAGCTGGTGGAAGCGCTGGCGACCGTGGTAGGGAGCAGGTAGGAGTCCTGTATAATAAGAACATATCAATTGTCTCATCACCATCTGTCATTCCATCATTGTCGGCGAAAGCGGGTACGGAGGACGATGGTCCACCATCCGAGTCCGGCAAGAAAGCTGCCAATGAGCAGAAGAAACGGTAGCGTCGGGAGGGATGGTGGCGAAGAGCGATTGATGGCGAACAAGAGGCGGTGTATAGCCATCATGAATAACATCATCAGACAGCCGAGCCACCAGGAATGATTGAGGAGAAGCTGTAGTGTCGCCGGGCGTCGTTCCGGGGCGAGCCAGTATTCACGATTGGGAATGTTGAATTGATTTCCTGCATACCGAGCCAGGAGGTAATGAATCCCGACCACGAAGAAGGGGACGCCGAGTCCAAACGCGAGCATAAACTGCACATACCCAGTACGTGACATCGAGCCATTCGGCATTCCACCTCTGCCGAAATGAGTCGCCATTTGTTCTGGCAGTGCCGCTGTCGATGAGAGCACGTCACTCACAAAGAGGGCGACGAGGCACCAGAAGAGTATCGTCGGGGTCCGGTTCACTCGATGGTCCTCCTACTTATCAAACTTTGCGCCATCCACACGACTCGGTGTGGCAAAGGAGTCGTACATGTTTCACGTTTTGGTAAATACGGCCCCTTGGATTGGTGATCAGTTTTTTATTCTTGAAATCGCTATGTAAAGCACTGTCATGGGAACATAAAACCCTTGCACCGCTGACCCGTGCCAGCGCGATCACGTGAAAGTCATTGGACTTGCATTCATTGAGACCGATGACCGCCTTCTGCTCAATTTCGACGTCGCTATCGGAAATTCGTCTGGCTCTACCCGCCTGAAGAAGGCTACGAATGAAGCGACGAACCCCTTCTAGTTTTTCTAATTCTAATAAGAGCCTTCCTCCAATAACCAGTCTCCCGTCTTTCTTCGTCAACCAATCAATGATCGGCGTGAAATCACTTTCAGGGTACTTGGCGAAAACGAGAGACGCTACGTTTGTATCAACAATGAGACACATCGTGATAAGGGTTAGGGTTAGATGGCCAGCAGGCGTCGCTCTTCGGCAAGAAAAAATTGCCTGTATGTCGATGGCGCGTTAACGATATTGCCGTCACGATCGAGTTCCAAGGGATGAATTTGTACTCCTCGATCGGTACGTTCAAAGTAGAGAATTGCTACGTCATCTGGAGTCAAGGACTTCTTATCGCGAATATCCATTCGGATACGATCAACAAGGTAGTCACTATGTGTTTCTATGATGAAGCGTTTCTTATGCTCCTTCGCTAATACTGCTAAAAAAGAACCCAACTCTGCTTGGGCTTTCGGATGGAGATGCACTTCGGGTTGTTGAAGAAGAAAGTTGCTTCGTGGTGGTTCTTGGAGTGCATCAACGACGATAGGTAAGACTTGACTAACGCCGTATCCGACATCGACCAAATTGAAAGCAGACCCGGACATTTTGACTGCGATTTGAAACGGATCACTGTCCTTGTTCCCTTTCCGGCGTATTTCGACATCGGTAAAAAGCCCAGAGGCTTTGCCGAAGTTGCGAAGAGAGCTTTTTAGCTTTTCCCAGTCCGACGAATCAGATGCGGCCATCCTGGCTAAGACCATTGGTACGTGTGAGCCTTCGGGCTTCGGAACATCTTTGAGGGGATCATGCGTCCGCTGTGGACGCGTGCGGATTGGTGCCGATGCGTAAGGGCGAGGACCAAAAGCCTGATCCATCTGGTGAAAAATGTTCCGTAAGTAGCCGATCTCGGTCTCTGGGGATAGAGGGCTTTTATCTAGAATCGAACTTCCTCCGTGGGAAAAGAAAATCGGGAGGTTTCGTAGTAAACGGCTCGGGCTTACTACAAGCGGACGAAGGAGCCGTTCATCTCGCCCCTGCGTTCCTGTAGGGGTGTTGATCCTTAGACCTTGAGCAGTGCCCTCGGTATTCATTTTTGCTTCAATGTTTACTTGCCCACAGACGAAACTCCACTCGTCTAGATTCGATTGTGCTCCTTGTGGAACAAATCGCGCTGAGATAGTCGCTTCTTCTGCAAACCATCGACTCTCTTTGAACTTTGGCCCGAGGGAAAACTTCAAGCCCATAGTAAACGATCGCACTCGGCCGGCTTTCCCGCCACGATAAGTTGCAACTTGGTCATACGCGCCGAGAAGAAACGGCTCTTCATTGAAGAGGTCTTCACTGAGATCTCCCAAGGCGATGTCCCACGCGATCCGAGTGAGGGCAAGAAATGTCGTTTTGCCTGAGCTGTTTTCTCCCACGAGTAAAGTAATAGGCTTGAGGGAACACTCTTGCCGAGTGTGGAAACAACGCACTCCCTCAAAGATGAGTGTATTCACTCCATGTCACCTCTTTGTTACTTTTTTCTCCACCGTGCTTGAGGAACTACTGTAGCAGAAAAGCGAGGACCCCCGATACCTAAGGAGAGTTCTTGAAAAGAGTATCCCAAGCTCAAGCAATCAAAATCCTCAATATCCGTCTAATCTATTAAGGTTTAGGGAATACTTTGGTCAATGCGCAGATGGTATAATCTTTCCTGTAAATCGCCTAAGTTCCCGACCCCTAGCCCCTCGTCCCGGTTTTCTGATAGCTCACGGCTGAACACCAACAGACTGGAGACGAGTCCATGACTGAAGACAAAGACGTCCAAGAGTTGCTCCGACGTAAGGAACGTGCGATGACCGACATGGGTGGGCCGGACAAGATCGAGGCTCAACATCGCAAAGGCCGCTTAACTGCGCGTGAGCGTATCGATGCGCTGCTTGACCCTGGCAGTTTTATGGAAATTGGCGCGTTAGCACACTCTGAGCGTGATGACGTGGCAGACCGCTCCCCTGGCGATGGCAAAATTATCGGTCTTGGAACGATTCACGGACGCAAAGTTGGGGTAGGGGCTGATGACGTGACCGTGTTTCACGCGAGTTCTTCGTATGTGGGGACGAAGAAAGTCGATCGTATTGAAAAGATGGCCTTCAAGTATGGCTTTCCGTTTATCTTTTTAGGCGAATGCGGTGGCGCGCGCATTCCTGACATCATGACCTCACGTGGGTTACCACGGTTTGGGGTGTCCCTCGACCTCATGAAACGGAATCGCACCGTGCCGATGATGACGGCGATCCTCGGGGAATCCTTCGGTGGGTCGTCGTGGTATGCGGCGGTGTCAGATTTTGTCGTGCAAGTGAGAGGAAGCTGTATGGCAGTCTCATCACCACGAGTGATTGAAGTCGCTACCGGCGAAAAGGTCGACTACGAAGATCTTGGCGGAGTCGAGGTCCATGCACAGTTGACTGGTCAGCTTGATGTGATCGCTGAAGATGAAAAAGAGGTCGTTGAGCAGATCCGACGTTGGTTGTCCTTCATGCCACAGAATGCTGAATCGCTTCCCCTTCGTACTGCGTGGGATGAAAAGTACGATGTCCTCGATGAGAAACTGCCGGAAATGGTGCCGAAACGGCGCAATCGTGGCTACGATATGCGTCGGATTATTCCCCGCCTCACTGATGACGGAACCTTTTTTGAATTGCGACCACAGTATGGACCATCTTTAATTACCGCGCTCGCGCGTATAGGAGGGCGTTCTGTCGGCATCATTGCCAGTAACCCCTACTTTTTTGCTGGGTCTATCGATGCCGCAGGATGTGACAAGGCCACACACTTCACTTGTCTGTGCGAAGCATTCAACATTCCGATGGTCTACTTGCAAGATGTGCCGGGGTTCTTTGTCAGTCGCGAAGCCGAGCGAGCAGGCATCATTACCAAGATTCTCCGCTGGTTTCAGGCGCTGGCACTGGCGACGATGCCAAAGGTGACGATCATTATTCGTAAAGCGTATGGCATGGCATTTTTCAGCATGGCAGGAACAAACTCCAACAATGATTTCATCTATGCGTGGCCTGGGGCGGATATCTCTTTTATCGATCCGCGTGTTGGTGTGAATGTGGTCCACGGGAAACGTATTGCTGCCGCCGCAGATCCCGATGCTGAGCGCGAGCGCATTTTGGCCGAGAGTAGCGAGTTCGATACGGCACCGTGGGGAGCCGCTGGCGATTTTCATATTGATGATGTCATCGACCCACGTGCCACACGGTCAGTGATTATCCGCTCGTTCGATTATGCATGTGGTGAGCGTTTCCCGCGACCAGTAGCCGAGCGGCCACTGTTGTCGTGGCCGCTACGATTGTAGGGTGAGGGGATGTGAAAGGAGCGTTCGCCAAAACACGCTGTTGTTGTGGTGGTGGTGGGGGCTTATCCTGCACCTGACGAAAAGCGGGAATCCAGAGGAGGGGGTGCTGGATTCCCGCTTGTGGCTAACAATTTTGCCCGTCATGATAGGCAACTACGAGTATCTGACGTAGCGATCATGCTCTACCCATGAATGTTAACTTCAGCGATGTCAAACGTCCGTGAGTTACTCAGGAAACCGACGATCTCGACTTCTTTCCGCTGGTTCTCTCCGGCGGCGAGTTTGTGTAAGAGTTCGTCGCTTCCTCGGAGCCAGATGCGTGCCGGCCACACGATGCGATTCCAGCGCAACGGATTACTGATCCACTCAACTTGCATCACCATGTTTCCTTGGTGGTACACGAATTGATATAAGCGCGGCCCGGCCGATTGCTCTTTTCGTACTGTATTCACATCACAGTCAGTGCAAAAAACCTTCCCCTTGATTCGCATTGTACGCGGTTCGAGACCGAAAAACGCGCCATGTCCACCGGTGAAAGCAAAAACACTATCTGTGACAACCGGGTTGCCGGCCAACAATAACATCGCCACAAGACTCGTCCGAAAGATTGTCCGAATCCGTTTCATAATTTTTCTCCTTAATGGAAGCGAACTTTTTTTGTCATTACTAGACACGATCCGCCGTGCTATGCGCTGAGTGACATCGTAGGGCGCGTACCACGCGCCCAGTCGGTTGGCGCGCTTCGCACGCCCCACAGCTGCTCACGAAGTTATGAGCCACGGTACTAGACACGATCCCCTGTGCTATACGCAGAGTTTCCTCTTGCCGCGTCGTTCAGCAAAAGACCGTGCTTCCCAACGCTACGCCGCGAGCCGATGTTCTGGTGTTTCCGTCGCCAGAGTAAGTTCGGGCTTCGTTCGTCGTGAGAACGATTCTCGTAGTGCTGAGATAGCAATCATTGCTGCCGAGAACCACGCGAGACCGACAAGACCGGACAAGAGAATCGACAGGTCGTCCGTGAAATTGATCGTCGCGCTTGCGTAACCGACTGTAGAGATGAAGTTCAACATGGGATATTCCCCCTTTCTATTCGTTTCGTTGTTCTTACTTAAGGAATTGAGCAGAAAGCGTGCCAGAAAGAGCGAGCGACAAGACTGTGTGTCTGCCCGCGAAAAATGGGCGTTTTATTGAAGTTTCTTTCGTATGCGGACAAAGAAGACGCAAGACGATTGTTGCACCCGTGGTGTTCGATACTAAGGCATGGGCAAGAATTAAGTTACCGATTAAGAGCGAGGAAGAAGCGTATAGTTCCAATCGCCATGAAACTTACCGGGTTTGATATTGAGCGCTTGAAACTCATCGTCGGAGACCTGTA
>VGTJ01000125.1 GCA_016874775.1 Deltaproteobacteria bacterium | reverse complement strand
AGGCCTACAGGTCTCCGACGATGAGTTTCAAGCGCTCAATATCAAACCCGGTAAGTTTCATGGCGATTGGAACTATACGCTTCTTCCTCGCTCTTAATCGGTAACTTAATTCTTGCCCATGCCTTAGGGTCGCGTGCGCTGTGCACACGATGCGCTCGTCTGCTCCGATTCCCGCGCGCATGGCGCACGCGACGGTCTCTCTGGTGGAAACCCCAAAGGTACCAATCTTGTGTGGTTTGATTCAGGAGCTAGAGGTTTGGGACTTGTTTATAAGAAAGGCTATAGGCTTCAGGCTGCTATAGCCTGAAGCCTTATTCTACTGACTACTGTCTACTTTTTTCAGCGTTTTTTTCCTCCCGACTTCACTGAGGCCTGAATGTATTTGCGGGTGACTGGGGAAAGGTCATCTGGGCTGACTATCGCTTCGATAATAACAAACGACGGAATTTTTCCTGCCTCGGTAAGTGCATCGCGCAGTTCGCCAACAGTTTCGACTCGGATGCCTACTCCACCCCACGCTTCAGCCATTTTCGCGTATGGCCACGAGGGAAGATTGAGTAAGTCTTGCCGTTCTGTCACAGGACGGAAGATGCCCCAGCCGGAGTTGTTCATAACGATGACAATGGGATTGAGGCCGTAGCGCGGCGCATGGCAAATTTCTGGTCCGGTCATTTGAAACGCGCCATCGCCACACAACACGATCGGACGATCTCCAATCCCAATCTGCGCTCCTAAAGCACCAGGGATACCGAATCCCATTGAGGCATAGTACCCCTGCGCCAAGTAGATGCCGCGTTGGTCGACTTTAATATCAAGTCCAGCAAACAACATGTCGCCAGCTTCAGCGACGACCATGTAGCCTTTGCGACCATGGAGGAATGTATTGACTTCCCATAGCATATCAGCGACTTGAATTGAGCGTTGTTCTCCACGAGGTTGAGGTGCAAGATTGTCACAGTACGTCACTTTCTCACGATGCTGCTTGAGAGGAGCCTTGAGCAGTCCTTTGATGTAGTCACGAACGGTGACATCGGTATACGAGTGATAGCTGATGTCGACTTTGTTCTGCACCGCCCAGATCGATTTCTCTTTCGGCAATTGTGGCAAGCGAGAACCCAAATTCATGTCGGTCAAAAGCGTTCCGAGGTTAATCACAAGGTCGGCGTCATCGATGCGTTTGCGAATTGGGGGGGGAGAGATGGGGCCGATATTGACGCCCATATATTGCGGGTGGTCCATAGGAAAAGCGCCTTTAGCGAGGACAGTCGTCATACAGGGGGCGCCCATTTTCTCGACTAGGGCCACGATCTCTTTCTGGAGTTTGAAGCGAAAAGTTTCAATGCCGACAATGATGGCCGGTTTCCGGGCATGATTAAACCGTTCCGTGGTTTCACGCACTGCTTCTTCGACTTTGCGTGCATCCGAGTGAGCGAAATCCAATTTTCCGTCCCATTCCAAAATATGGCGGGGGATCTCAATCTCTCGGTCCACCATATCTTGATGGATTTCGATGTACCCAGGTTGGTGATGGAGCCAGGTTTGACGAACGACTTCATCGATGTCTGTCGCGGCAGTACGGGGATCGGCGATGATCTTAGCCGCGCACGTGATCTCCTGGAAAATGTGATATTGTGACTCAATTTCTTTCGCCTGGTGGTGAATCAAAACACCGAGTTTCCGTTTCTCCTCGCCGGGCCCACCACTGATAACGAGGACGGGCACTCGCTCGGAAAATGACCCTGCTACAGTATTGACGACGTTATGGCCACCAGCACCGTATGTGACACACAGGACCCCTAATTTGCCAGTTGCCCGAGCGTAGCCGTCCACAGCAAATCCAGCCCCAGGTTCGTGTGAGAAGGTAAGGATTTCCATCCCCCGAGGTTTCCCGAATTTCATGAACAGTTGGATGACCAGATCGCCAGGGATGCCAAACAGGTGGGTCACACCAACTTTACGCAGATAGGCGACAAGATAGTCGCCGACTTTCATGTGCGATTTCATAGATACATACCCCCTGCGGGTATTCTAGCAAATTTCACCCCAAGGGCATGTATGAGACTGAGAGAACGGTATTAAGAAGGGCGGAAGAAAGGCCTAACCAAAGAACTGTTCGACACTACCAGAGATCACTGCGATGTCACGCACAGAATTATTACGAAAAACACGGAAAAGAATCGTTTCACCTGCGCGTTTGCTCCACAAGTAGTCGTAGAATTTTCGCCGATCGGCGACTTCCTGGTTATCAACGGCGAGCACGACATCGCCAGCCTTGAGACCCGCTTTATCACCTGGTCCACCAGGAAGTAATCCTGCAATGACCAGATGATCACGTAACGTATATGAATACATGCCGATCCAGGAGCGGGACGGTTGCGAGACTCGCCGCCCATACTTCAACAATTCATCTCTGTGTTGGGTAAAATTTTCTACCGGAATAGCGAGAGAAAATCTGCCAACTTCATTGAGGTTGAGATAGGTAATGCCGACCATGCGGCCATTCATGTCGAACATCGGACCGCCACCAGGGCCAGGGTTCATCGCCGTGCAGACTAAGGCGCGATCGGTAGCATATTCCCAGTATGCATCAAAAGGGGCGACTGAGGTCAGAGCGCCACCGTTGACCCGTCGTCCACTGTCTTCACCTGAGCTGGCAACCAGAAAGACATCGTCCCCCGGATGCAATTCACTTGACGAACGTAAGGGAACGTAAGGAATTCCTTTTGCTGCGACCTTGAGCACTGCCGTGCCAGAGGCAAAATCTTGTGCGGTCACTTCTGCATCATATTGGGTGTTATCGAGGAGTGTGACTTGTAATGTCGTCGCGCCGATAACGATATAATTCACTGTGAGGATATACCCATCAGAGGAAATGACGGTGCCAGAACCCATTCTTTCGCTTCCAAGGAGCATGGCAGACGGGTGTTGCTGCGGCACAGTGGCATGAATGCTGACTGTGGCTGGGAGCACTTGTTCAATAAGCTTGACCGAGGCGTTCACTATTTCCCCCTTAACGGGTGAAGATGGTGCAAAGCTAAAGACTTGTCTGAACGAAAGCAACCCCAGGAGTCGATTTTGATCTGTGGGGTGGCACTTGCATGACATGTGCCAGGGTGTATAGCCGTAGACAGGTAGATAGATTGAAGGATTTTCTTGACTTTTTTTCGAGAGAGACCAGTCGCACCCTTGAGGCAACGATCGTTCTGTCAGTTTTTTGCCACATGCCGTCGTAAATTTGCCGCTTTTGTCAAAATGATCTGCTTCGGTGTCAAAGCGAGTTTTTTCATAAAGATAAAAAACCTCTTATTTGATAGCGAGATAGCAGCACTTTTGTTCGTGCGTGTCTCATTGCTATGAAGCAAGACGCAGGAAAAAACTTTGGCCTTGTTATTGCTCTTAGTCAGCAACAGGTTCGCGTTGGGGGTAAGAAAGTCAATTATGACAGAACCCGATCGTATGAATATTCGTTGGACTGAATTTTTGACACTAGACCAAGTTTTTTCAGACCGTCTTTTGGTTGACCATGCATCTGAAGAGCTGTCCCTACAATGGGCAGTGTTCATGGATGGACTGCAGCAGTACTGCACTTTAGCAGAGAACGAGGTTGGGCGTAATTCTGAAGAGTTCATCCAAGAAGAATCTTGGATGCTAGTTGAAGAGGATGAAGCCTGGCCGTTCTCCTTTACCCATCTGTGTGAAACGTTTGGTTTGCAGGCCTCATCGGTACGCGCGTCCTTGACGGCCTGGAAGAATGCGCAGATTGCTCCCTCTTCTGACGACACAAAAAAGAAACCCTTCCGTGGCCTTCCTCAAATATAGCAATTTGTTCTTTTTCCCGCAGAGCAGGTAGCGATTTCTCCTCCTTTTTCGCTACCTGCTGTCCCTTTCTTGGCAGCTCCATGCGAATCTTATAGGCTTCCAGTGGGAGGGAGCTATGGATACAACAATTGACGGTGTACGACTGCATTATGCCCTTGAGGGACAAGGGTCAGACCTCATTTTGATTCACGGGCTTGGTGGTAGCTTACACGATTGGGATGCTATTACGCCCGTTGTGGCAAAACATCACCGTGTCTTGCGTTGGGATGTGCGCGGCTTTGGCGAGTCTGATAAGCCCGCTGGCCCCTATTCTCCGCAACTCTTTGCCCGAGATCTTGCTGGCCTGTGTCGCGCCGTCGGGATCTCGAATGCCCACGTCGCTGGCATTTCTATGGGTGGTGTCATTGCCCAGCGGTTTGTGCTCGATTTCCCTGACCTGGTACGGTCCCTCACGCTGATGAGCACTTCTAGTGAGGTTGGCGAGCAGGCGCAAAAAGGGTGGCTGAAGCTGGCCGATAATGTCGAGCAGCGAGGGTTCTCTACGAATCCTGAGGCGGCGGCGCGTGCGTTTTCTCCAGGCTTTGCCAAAGCGAACGCGAACCAACTGGCAGTGATGGCTGAACGAACTGCGAAGAATACCCCACATGCCTATGCTGCCGCAGCCCGTGCGGTTGGGACATATAATTGGACGACTGAGCTGGGTCGCATTGACGTACCAACGTTGATTCTGCAAGGTTTGGAGGATGTCCTCACGCCTCCTGGCGGTTCGGTCAAGCTCAGCCGAGGGATCTCCCGTTCTCGGCTGCTGATGATACCTGAATGCGGTCACGGCATGACGATGGAGAAGCCAGAAGTCGTGACGAACGCGTTGCTCGCTTTCGTTGCTGGCTTGGAATTGCGCCAGCCATAATCAGCGTGCGCGCAGAACAACAGCGAGGAGTCATGCTATTGCAATCCCAGACGTGGTGGAGGATCGCTCCGATCCTTCTTGCCTCGCTTCTTAGTGTAGCTGCTGTAGTCATTGTGACGACAAAACGAGAGCCGCGACTGGCCGTGCCAGACTCCCGCATGACACAGACGCAGAAAGGACAGGCTATGGCCCGCAAACCCATTCATGCACCCGAATTAGAGGGCGGAGTTGCTTGGCTGAACACCGACCATCCCATCACCCTGACCAGTTTGCGAGGCAAGATTGTTCTCCTCGATTTCTGGACCTATTGCTGCATCAACTGCATGCATGTCATTCCTGACCTGAAAAAACTTGAAGCGAAGTATACAAACCAACTAGTTGTGATAGGCGTGCATTCGGCGAAATTCCCCAATGAAGGCGAGTCCGACAACATTCGCCAGGCGATTTTGCGCTATGAAATCGAGCATCCTGTGGTCAATGATCGGGATTTTCAGATTTGGCGACGCTATGGACCACGTTCATGGCCGACGCTGGTCATGATTGATCCCCTTGGTTACGTGTTGGGTGGTATCTCGGGGGAAGGCCATTACGACAAGCTCGATGATCTCATTGGCCGACTGATCATGGAGCATCGTGCGCGTGGCACCCTGAACGAAGAACCTCTCAAGCTGACCTTAGAGAAGTCGCGCTTTGCTACGCCGGTCCTTTCATTCCCTGGAAAAGTGTTGGCTGACGCGAACGACGATCGTTTGTTTATCGCCGACTCAAATCACAACCGGATTGTTATTGCGACGAAAGCGGGAAAAGTGATCGATGTTGCTGGCGCCGGTGAAATCGGTGCCGCAGATGGCGGCTTTGCTGAGGCGACCTTCAATCATCCACAAGGGATGGCTCTTGATGGTGGCGTGCTCTATGTCGCGGATACCGAGAATCACCTGCTCCGGCGGTTGAATTTGAAAGCACGAACAGTGACGACGATTGCTGGTACTGGGGTGCAAGCTTTGGGGCGGTACGAGCGTGGTGCGGCGCGACAGGTGGCACTCAGCTCGCCGTGGGACCTAACGCTGGAAAAAGGGATTCTCTACATCGCTATGGCTGGGCCACATCAGATCTGGGCGATGAACCTGCAACACGAGGAGATTGGGCCCTATGCCGGGTCGAGTCACGAAGATCGGATTGATGGCCCTCTGATGGAAGCTGCGCTTGCCCAGCCGAGTGGTATCACGTCTGATGGCACGAACCTGTTCGTTGCAGATTCTGAGGTGAGCGCGATTCGTTCGGTCAGCCTCAATCCGCGCGGTCATGTGGCCACGGTCGTTGGGCTTGCCCTCTTCGAGTTTGGCGATGTCGATGGACAAGGAGAGATGGTGCGGTTGCAGCACCCTCTCGGAGTTGAGTACTACAATGGCATTGTGTATGTCGCTGACACGTATAATCACAAGATCAAAGCGATTGGACCACAGTTGCAAACCTCGGTGACCTTTCTCGGCACGGGGAAGCCCGGACTGCGTGATGGAGAGCTGCCGCAATTCTATGAGCCTGCTGGTCTCAGTATCGCTGATGGCAAAATGTACATTGCCGATACGAACAACCACGTGATTCGTGTTGCTGATCTTCGTACCAAGCAGGTGACGACTCTTCAACTTACGGGTCTCACTGAGAGTGCTGGAGGTGCTGTTGCCGACATCTGGCCTAATCTCGAAGAAGTTCACGTCCAAGCATACACCGTACGCAGTGGCCAAAGTCGCTTAACCCTCGACATTGAGATTCCAGCGCCGTACAAGCTCAATCCAGGTTCACCGCTGGAGTATCGTGTCGATATTCAGACGGCTGCGCAACAACCGAAGAAACGCACGACGGTCAAAGATGGGCAATTCCCGCTGCAGATCCCTCTTACGCTGAGCGAAGGGAAAACTGAGATTCGCGCCTCAGTGAGTTTTGTCTATTGCCGTGACGGTGAGGAAGGAGTTTGCATTATCAAATCTGTCCGCTGGACGATTCCGGTCACAGCAACCAAAGATGGTAAAGAAGAGTTGCGCGTTTCTCATCCGTTGGTTCCGTTGCAGTTCGAGAACCAGGATCGATCACTATAAGCAAGAGCAGTCTATGAACAACTGGATCACTCCCGAAAACTATAAAACCGGCATCGAAGAAGTTGCGCCCAAGGTCTATGCCTATGTGCAAGCCGTTGGCGAACTCGGTGTGAGTAATGCCGGATTGTTACTCGATAAAGACGGAGCGATGGCAGTTGATGCCTTGATGGTGCCGTCGATGACCCGCCGGTTTCTCGCTGCCATCAAAAAAGTCACCAAGAAACCTGTCACTCGCCTTGTGAATACCCATCATCATATTGATCATGTCGGTGGCAACTCCTTCTTTGGTGAAGCAGAGATTGTCAGTCATACCTTCTGCCGTGAAGAGCTGGTGCGCACCGGGTTACCGGTTGAATCTCTCCAGAAACGGATTCCTCGTTTTGCTGCAGAGTTCCCGAAGGTCAAACTGGCAGTGCCAGAGGTGACGTTTGAAGACCGCATGGTCTTCCATCAAGCTGGGCGCGATGTTGAATTGCGACATCTTGGGCCAGCCCACACCTTTGGTGATGCGTTTGTCATCTTGCCAAAAGACAAAGTGCTGTTTGCTGGTGATCTCGCTTTCTACTATGTGACTCCGTTGGCTTTCCAAGGACATGTCGGTAACTGGATTAAGGTTGCCGACCGCATTCTGCAAATGGATGTCGAGACTATTGTCCCCGGACACGGTCCAATTGGCGGGAAAAAAGAACTGCGGGAGATGCGTACATACTTGGCGTTGATCCGACGGGAAGCCAAGAAACGTTTTGATGCGGGAATGACCGCAGAGCAAGCTGCACGCGATGTGAAGTTAGGAGTGTACGCACGCTGGCGTGAACCCGAGCGCATTCTGCCCAACATCATGCGGCTCTATCAAGAGTTCCGTAACGAACTTGATAAACCTATCGACGTCATTGCGACGTTTGACGGCATGCGCAAGCTCCGTGCGGAATGGCATGGTCACAATGCAGACGAAGTTGACACATGCTGTGCGTAATGGATATTGGACGATCGAGCGATCGTGTCATCGGGTCATTGAAGAAAACATTTCTTTGTTCTTTCTTTCAATAACCCAATGGCTCGATGACTCAATGTCTCAATAAGAACCTGCCTCGACTATGCAATCGCATCGATGATCGCGTTCAACGTCGGGCTTGGGCGCATTGCTTTGGCAGCCTTGGCATCATCGGGATGATAGTAGCCACCGAGGTCAACTGGCTTGCCTTGTGCGGCGAGCAATTCGGCATCGATTTTTGCTACATTATCACCGAGATCTTTCGCAATCTTCTTGAACCGTTCGGCTAATTTGGGGTCTTGCGTCTGCGCAGCCAACGCTTCCGCCCAGTAGAGCGCGAGGTAGAAATGGCTGCCACGATTATCGATCTCGCCGACCTTTCGCGCTGGGGATTTGTTGCTCTCCAGGAACTTCGCGTTGGCTTGATCCAACGTATCTGCTAGAAGCTTGGCAATCGGATTGTTCCCCGCTTTTGCCAGATGTTCCAATGATGCGGCTAGCGCGAGGAATTCGCCAAGCGAGTCCCAACGCAGATAACCTTCTTCTTGGAGTTGTTGCACGTGCTTTGGTGCTGATCCGCCCGCACCAGTTTCGAACAGCCCGCCACCATTCAGCAACGGAACGATTGAGAGCATCTTGGCGCTGGTGCCGATTTCAAGAATTGGGAAGAGGTCGGTGAGATAATCACGCAACACGTTACCGGTCACAGAGATCGTGTCCTTGCCTTCCTTGATACGCTCCAAGGAGAAACGCGTCGCCTCGGCTGGCGACATGATATGGATTTCGAGGCCGCTCGTATCATGCTTTGGCAGGTAGGCATTCACTTTCTTGATCAGCTCAGCATCGTGGGCGCGATCCTTATTGAGCCAGAATACCGCCGGCGCTCCGGTTGCCCGCGAGCGATTCACTGCGAGTTTTACCCAATCTTGAATTGGTGCATCTTTTACCTGGCACGCCCTCCAGATGTCACCTTCTTCAACCTTGCTTTCCAATAATGTCTTGCCGGAGGCATCGACAATGCGAATCGTGCCATTCCCTGGTGCTTTGAAGGTCTTGTCATGCGAGCCGTATTCTTCTGCGGCCTGTGCCATCAAGCCAACGTTGGGCACGCTGCCCATCGTCTTCGGGTCGAACGCGCCTTGCTTCTTACAGAACTCGACGACTTCGTTGTAGACCGGCGCATAGCAAGCATCGGGAATCACGATATTACAGTCCTGCATCTTGCCATCAGGAGTGTACATCTTACCGGAATCGCGAACGACCGGGGGGATGGAGGCGTCAATGATGATGTCACTTGGCACGTGTAGGTTCGTGATGCCTCTATCGGAGTTCACCATCGCCATGGGTGGCCGTTTCTTGTAGACCTCTTGAATGTCAGCTTCGATTGCCTTGCGTTGAGTCTCTGGAAGCGCTGAGATCTTGGCATACAGGTCACCGATACCGTTGTCTGGATCAACCCCTAACTTCTTGAGTGTCTCGGCGTGCTTCTCGAATACATCCTTGTAATAGACAGTGACCGCATGACCAAAGATCTTCGGATCAGATTCCTTCATCATGGTGGCCTTCAGGTGTAATGAGAACAGGATGCCCTGTTTCTTGGATTCTTCGATCTGCTCTTCAAGGAACTTACGGAGGGCGTTCTTGCTCATAAAGGTAGCATCAAGCACTTCACCAGCCTGCAACGATAACTTTGGCTTGAGCACCGTGACCTTGCCGTCTTGCCCGACGAATTCAATTCGTGCTTCGGTCGCTGCGGGCAGGGTGACGGATTTTTCATTCGAGCGGAAATCGCCGCCTTTCATGTGAGAGACATGAGTCTTGGAGTCCGCTGACCAGGGGCCCATCTTATGTGGATGCTTGCGAGCATAGGCTTTCACAGAGAGTGGTGCGCGGCGGTCAGAGTTGCCTTCGCGCAGCACCGGATTGACGGCGCTTCCTTTGACCTTGTCATAGCGTGTCTTGATCTCTCGTTCCTTGTCGGTCTTAGGGTCTTCTGGATATTCAGGGAGTTTGTAGCCCTGGCTTTGCAGTTCTTTGATCGTTGCCTTTAACTGAGGAATGGAAGCACTGATGTTCGGCAGTTTGATGATGTTCGCTTCGGGCGTCTGGGCCATTTCGCCGAGTTCTGCCAACGCATCGTGTTGTCGCTGTTGTGGGGTCAGATCTTCCGGAAACGCAGCGATCACACGTCCCGCGAGAGAAATGTCCCGCAAGTCCACAGTGACACCTGCCGCTTTGGAAAAGGCGTTGATGATTGGCAGGAACGAATAAGTGGCTAACATCGGAGCTTCATCGGTCTTCGTGTAGATAATCTTGTCTGCTTTTGCCATGCTTCTCCCCTCTCGAGTAACTGGTATAGTTCAGCACGTTCAACGCCGAACTCAAAAGTTGCGCGGATTATAACCAGGTTGCGCTCAGACGCCTAGGGGATAGACGAGTGGCTGTCAAGGGAAACCTAAGAGAGTAGCCAGTAGCCAGCATGGTAAGAGGGTTTGATTCTTCCTCTACTGACTACTGGATGCTGACTACTGACTACTTTCCCCAGGGCTCATTGCAAAGTCATGGACAAGCGGGTACAGAGTGAGGAAATTTCCGCTGCTGAGGAAAGCACTTATTGTATGCGCGCCAGTCCCCATGCACGGCTGTTGCCGTTACTGCTCTTTCTCGTTGCGAGCTGTCATCAAGATATTCAAGAGGTTACGCTCAAAACGCCACTTACGGGTGTGAATGACAAGTTCTTTGACGTGAAAGCGCTTTCGCCGGAGAAGGCAATCGTCATCGGTTATAGTGGGAAGATCTTGATGACGACAGACGGTGGAAGAACGTGGAAGTCCAAACCCAGCGGGACGGAACTTGCTCTGTATAGTATACAGTTTGTTGACGCACAGAATGGCTGGATCAGCGGGCAAGATGGTCTTATTCTCCACACGGCTGATGGGGGCGAAAGCTGGCAGAAGCAAGAGACCGGAGTGCCGGTTCCACTCTTTGCCTTGTGGTTTGCCGACAAAGATCGCGGCTGGGCGGTTGGTCAGCAAGCAACATATGTGCGCACGATCGATGGTGGTGCGACCTGGCAGGAAGGGCGAATTGAGGTATCCCTGGAAGGCGTGAGTGACGATGCAACCTTGGCGATGACAGATCCCACGCTCTTTGATGTTCACTTTGTTGGCGACAAAACTGGTTGGATGGTCGGAGAGTTTGGCAAGATCTATCAATCGACCGATGGTGGTGTGAATTGGGTTGAACAGCAAAACACCTTGCTCGGACAAGCTGGGTTCACTGATGCCCTGAATCTGCCGACCTGGTTCGGGGTACGTTTCCGGAGTGCGACAGAAGGAATTGTAGTCGGGTTGGAAGGGAGAATCGCTAAAACCACCGATGCTGGAAAGACCTGGGCCTTTACTGGACTCGAACTCGGCAAATCCTCAACTGACCAACTCTTTGCTCCGCGATGGGTTGGCACTGGCGATGGTTGGATTGTTGGCGCCGCTGGCCGCGTGTTACGGCTGAACAACGGCGAATGGCAGCCCGCATCACTTGGGGTGCGCTCAGTCACATGGCTTCGTTCGATTGATTTCTTTGATGAGAATAATGGTTGGATTGTCGGTGGCTATGGGACAATATTGCGGACCTCTGATGGTGGCAAGACCTGGCTGCCGAGTATGGGATAGCGAAGAGAGGAACGAGTAATGAGTAACAAGTAATGAGTGAGAAATGTTTTTCCTTATTACTCATCATTTTTCACTCATTATTGTTTTGTGACGAAGGAACAAAAGATGCCTGATGCATTCGATATTAGTGGAAGGGTAACTATTGTCACCGGCGGTGGTACCGGAATTGGGGCCGATATTGCCAGTGAGTTTTGCCAACGTGGTGCGAAAGTGCTGGTGACCAGCCGTACGATGGATCACCTTGGCCCGGTTGCTGAGGGGATTCGTAAAGCTGGTGGCACGATTGAAGCGATGGTCTGTGATGTGCGGCAGAATGATCAAGTCGAAGCCGTGGTGAAGAAAGCGGTGGATTTGTGGGGTCGTATTGACGTGCTGATCAACAATGCAGGCGCTAGTTTCGTTGCCCATGCGCATGACATTTCTCCCAATGGCTTCGCGACAATTGTCGCGATCAACTTGAATGGCACGTTTAATTTCTCGCGCGCGGCTGCCAAAGTAATGATGGAAAAAAAGACTGGCGGCAATATCATCAACATTTCTTCTGACTCCGGGGTCGGAGGGGCTGCGAGCATGAGCCACTATGGTGCAGCCAAAGCAGGGATCATCAATCTCACGCGTTCACTGGCAATTGAATGGGCACCATACAATATTCGTGTGAATTGTATTTCTCCTGGTCCCATTGAGACACCAGGAGTGATGGAAGTGTTGTGGCCAACCAAGGAGTTACAGGATAAAGCCACTGGTGCGACTGCACTCAAACGGTTTGGCACAGGGCGTGAGGTCGCCTGGCCATGTGTGTTTTTTGCGTCTGACGCGGCAAGTTATATTAGCGGGGCCAACTTGCAAGTTGATGGATGTGCCACGAGTGCTGGGATTCCGTGGAGTAAACTGAATTAGTGAAGGCAAGTCTCGGGCAAGTCAAAGGTAAGTCTCGGGCAAGTCAAAACAAGTCTCAAAAAAGTCACGAACAAGTTGAAAACGGGTCTGGGGACACAAAGTGGCAACGATAGGGCGCTTTGAGGACGTGCAAGCGTGGCAAAAAGCTCGGGAGCTTGTACGAGAAGTATACAAATTGCGCTCTGAAGGACCATTGAGTCGGGATTTTGGGCTGAGAGATCAACTTTGTCGTGCGGCTGTTTCCTCTATGAGCAATGTCGCCGAAGGATTTGCCAGAACCAGTGATAAAGATTTCGCGCATTTCCTCGACGTGGCGCGAGGCTCTGCGATGGAAGTGCAATCGCTTCTCTACGTTGCACTTGACGTCGGATATATTGAGAAGAATGATTTTGAACGACTGTACCAATTAGGACATGAGACCTCTCTCCTCATTGGGAGTTTCGTCTCCTATTTAAGGTGTCGTTCTTAACTTCTACTCTATCTTAGACTTGTCCGGGACTTATTGGAGATTTGTCCGAGACTGGTTCGAGACTCGATTGGAGACTGGCTTGGGACTGCTTGAGACATTCTAGGAGGTAGCAAATGGCAGGTATCGTTTCCTTTGGTACGTATGTTCCTAACTATCGCCTCCCGCGTGAGATCATGGCGAAAGAGTGGGGGATTCCTTCGCTTGGTGGAGAGCGTACGGTTGCGAATTTTGATGAAGATAGTTTGACGTTAGCAGTGAATGCTGCGGTTGATGCGTTTGGTAGCCGTGATCCCAAATCGCTGGCTGGAGTCTTCTTTGCGTCAACTACGTCTCCGTATCGTGAGAAACAAGCAGCGGTGACAGTAGCGACAGTCTTAGAAGCAAGTGAAGAGATCCGCACGATCGATTTTACCGATTCGTTGCGGGCTGGTACGTCCGCGTTGCTGACCGCGCTGGACCTCGTCACACCTGGGAAAAATATCCTGGTCTGTGCCGGTGACTCGCGTATGGGCGAACCCGATTCGCAACAGGAGCAAACGTTCGGTGATGCCGGTGGTGCGATTTTGGTTGGTACTGAGAACGTCATTGCTGAAGTGGTCGGTACCTACACCATCAGCCAAGAATTTCTTGGTACCTGGCGTACCGAAGAGCAGGATTACTTGAAGTCGTTCCCAGGTGGCTTCGAAACTAAATTTGGTTACAACCGCTTCATTGCCGCTTCGGTCCAAGGTGTACTGAAAAAGTGCAACCTGACGGCAAAAGATCTCGCCAATGCTGCAATCGCCGCACCGAGTCAGCGAGTACTGCAATCGGTGTTGAAAGGTCTCGGCTTGGATGCCAAGTCGCAAGTACAAGATACCTTCTGGAATACCATTGGTGATGCTGGGACAGCGCAACCGCTGGTGTTGTTAGCTGCAGTGCTCGAACGTGCCAAACCTGGTGACCTCATTCTGGCGGTTGGCTATGGTGACGGCGGTGATGCCGCAGTCTTCCGAGTCACTGACGCAATTGCCGGATTTAAGGCGGTCCGTAGTGTCTATTCGCAGATCGAGATCAAACGTACCTTACCATCGTACGGAAAATACGCGCGCTTCCGGAAGTTGATGAAGAAAGATTACACGACCACGGACGTGTCCACGCCGGTCGTGTTGTTGCGCGATCAGAAAGAAATTCTGCCACTGCATGGTGGTAAGTGTCCGAAGTGTGGCACCATCCAATTCCCGATTCATCGTATTTGTATCGAATGTGGCTACCGTGATGGGTTACAAGAGGTGAAGTTACCACGCAAAGGATCGGTTTTTACTTTCACGCATGATTATCTGACCGAGACCCCAGATCCACCGACAACCCACGTTGTGGTTGATCTCGATGGTGGCGGTCGCGTCTATGTCCAACTCACCGATTGCGAACCCGAACGGGTGCAAGTCGGGATGCCGCTGGAATTGACGTTTCGCAAGTATCATGAAGGCTATGGGCTGAAGAATTATTTTTGGAAAGCACGACCGGTGAATAAGTAGAAAAGGAAAGTTGTCAGTTATCAGTGGTCAGTTTTCAGTTGACGTTACTCTGGTCATTTCTTTCACTCGTTCTCATTGCCCGAATGTTCCCTCTCCCTGGCAGGGAGAGGGCTAGGGTGAGGGTCGAGGGCTGGGATTAAGGGTAAACGCAATCGTAAAGTGCTCTCAGGCAAGAACGCCTCTTGTCTGAGTATGCTGAAAGCTGATAGCTAATAACTAAGAGCTACTCAACCCTCAAAACAAGGAGGCCGAGAAATGAATATTCGCGATAAAGTGGCAGTGATTGGAGCTGGCTGCAGTAAATTCGGCGAAAACTATGACATGAGCGCCGAGGACATGATTGTCTCTGCGGCTTATGATGCGTACACCGATGCCAAGATTGATCCCAGCCAGATTCAAGCCGCCTGGGTTGGGACGCTCAGCTCAGCTAATGCTGGTAACGCGCTGGCTGATCCATTGAAGCTGTTCAATATTCCCATCACCCGTGTCGAGAACTACTGTGCGTCAGGTATGGACGCCTTCCGCAACGCCTGCATGGCAGTTGCCTCTGGTATGTATGACATCGTGCTCGCGCTCGGTTTTGAAAAGTTGCGTGACTCCGGCCAGCGTGGTCTTGGCACATTCGGCAACCATCCAGTCGTTGGCTACGGCACGACGGCTCCGTCACTGTTCGCCATGGCCGCCAACCGTTATTTCTCAACCTATGGCATCGACAAACGCGCGCTTGCCAAAGTGGCGATGAAGAATCATCACAACGGCACCATGAGCCCCAAAGCCCACTTCCAGATGGAAGTTACTGAAGATCAGGTGGTCGGCGCACCACTAATCTGTAGCCCACTCGGTTTGTTCGATTGCTGCCCGACCACTGACGGCGCAGCCGCAGTCATCATTTGCAAATCTGAGCTTGCGAAGTCATTCCGTCCTGATCCAGTGCTCGTAAAGGGCGTTGGCTTGGCTGTCACATCTGGTGAGCCATATCTGAAACCCGGATTTGCCTACACTGGCTTCCCGGCGACGACACAAGCTGCGCAGTCGGCGTATGAGCAAGCTGGTGTGACCGTGAAGGACATCGACTTGGTGGAATGCCACGATTGCTTCACCATCACTGAAATTCTCAACATCGAAGACCTCGGCATTGCCAAGAAAGGTGAAGGCTGGAGATACGTCGAAGAAGGCCGCGCTGCCATTGGTGGCGAGATTCCCGTCAATCCTTCCGGTGGTCTGAAGTCATTCGGTCACCCGATCGGCGCTACCGGCATCCGCATGATCTACGAAGTGTCACAGCACTTGTGGAACAAAGCTGGCGCACGGCAAGTGAAGAATGCCGAAGTTGGTCTAGCGCACAACCTTGGTGGTCCGGGGTCGGTTGGGTGTGTGACGATTTTGGCGAATAAGTAAGAGTCAGCGGTCAGCTTTTAGCGGTCAGCAGAAAGCCAGTAAGAGAGGGTGGGCATGTCACATGTCCACCCTTTTTTATTGCTTGCTATAGGAGTGAATCCCGCTGGATTTACGGAGTCGATCTTCGTCATGCCAGCGAAGGCTGGCATCCAGGAGCATGCAGCACTGGTTTGTGGTTTAGCTTCCTGGATTCCGGGTCTCGCTACGCTCGCCCGGAATGACGTAGCGACACGTTCGTCATTCCAGCGCAAGCTGGAATCAGGAGCTTACAACAGAGTCTGAATCACCATGTCAACGCCAACATCCACACAATTAACACTTGGTGAACTCTTCGCTCAACTCGAAGCCGCTGTCCGCGCTGGTGACCGCGCTGGCGCGATGCAACTCGAACAAACAATCCTGCAACGCCTGGCTAGCGACGCGGCGGACCGTGCCAACCTGGAACGTCGTCTTCGCGCGTTGATGGCAGAGCTGGATCAACCGACTACCAAGGCTGAGATTAAGAGCCTGGACCCGTTTGATCTTGAACGCGGCGGCCTCGAACCCGATGCTGATGGTGTGGTCTATCCGGTGTGGTTTGGTACCAATCGTAAGCCAACAGCTCAGGGAGATGGTTTCACTGAACCTGAAGACATCCAAGCCTGTCTCCTTCTTGCTCATCGTGCAATGACAGGAGAGCACGTGTATGAGCGGATCATGGTTGTAAAAGCACCATGAAGTTTCTCCTCGACGTGTGTTCATCGTCTCACTCGCTACGTGCCCTCCTGACTGGATTGGAGCATGATGTTCTTTCAGCAGAAGGGCGAAGATACGACGTGACAGAATACTCAATACGTTGAGTATTTTTACTCAGTGCGCTGAGTAAAAATCCACGCTCTGAACCTTCCGAGATTCTGAGACTCGCGCTACTCACCCGGAATGAAATCTACTTGTCTCGTAAAATGCAGGCTGTCACTGATAAAAACGGCCTCTCAGCCCCTTGTCTGTTCCTGAGGGACGCGTTATGAGCCTGGGTGGTCAGATTTTGCTGAAAGCTGAGAGCTGAGCGCTGGCAGCTTTCCCGAGAGGTACCCATGGACTTTGGATTTAGCGAAGAACAGGAGCTGCTGCGGAAATCCGCGGCTGATTTTTTGACGAAGGAATGCCCAATTTCCTATGTCCGTCAGATGATGGAAGATGATCGTGGCTATGCTGACGAACTGTGGAATAAAATGGCCGAGTTGGGCTGGACTGGGCTGATCTATCCAGAAGAATATGGCGGTTCTGGTCTGTCGATTGTTGATTTAGTTGTTGTCCTGGAAGAGATGGGTAAAACTTCTTTGCCTGGGCCGTTTTTCTCTTCGGCCTGTTTAGGTGGGCTAGCGATTCTCGAAGCTGGCAGTGCGGAGCAGAAGCAGAAGTATCTCCCTGACATTGCGGCAGGAAAGAGCAAAGCGACACTGGCCTTTCTCGAAGAGAATGCCCGCTGGGATGACCAAGGGATCAATCTCAAGGCGCGCAAGGGCAAGAAGAACTATAGCCTTTCTGGCGTCAAACTCTTTGTGCCAGATGCGCATGTGGCTGATACGATCGTGTGTGCTATCCGCACGTCCGAGGGGATTACCTTGTTTGCCATTGATCGTCAGCAAGCAGGGGTGAGCACCCGGCTGCTTAAGACCATGGACCAGACACGCAAGTTGTGTGAAGTCACATTCGATAAAGTCACTCTTGGTCCAGAGTCGGTACTGGGTGCCGCTGGCCAAGGGGGAGAGGCCCTGAAACGTATCATTGATCGCAGCAAAGTCGCGCTGTGTGCTGAGATGTGCGGCGGCGCACAAAAAGTGCTCGACATGACCGTCGAGTACGCCAAGATTCGTGAGCAGTTCGGTCGTCCTATCGGCTCGTTCCAGGCGATTCAACACAAATGCGCCAACATGCTCGTACAGGTTGAAAGTGCCAAATCTGCCACCTATTACGCAGCGTGGGCGGTTTCGAATAATATCCCGGAAGCTCCGCTAGCTGCGGCGATGGCCAAGGCGTATTGCAGTGACGCCTTTCGGCAAGTCACGGCAGAAGGCATCCAGGTGCATGGCGGCATCGGCTTTACCTGGGAACACGACATCCACATCTATTTCAAACGTGCCAAGGGTTCGGAGGTCACGTTTGGTGATGCGACGTGGAATCGTGAGTTAGTGGCGCAGCATACTTTGGATGCGCCTGCGGCGTAGCGGCAAAATAAGTAGCTAGTAGCCAGTAGTCAGTAGTCAGTATCCAGCATGAGGAGAGACTAGAGGCTGGAGACTAGAGACTAGTCCCATCCCCACCAGTCTCTAGTTTCCAATCCTACTGACTACTGAATGCTGACTACTTCAGGAGGAAACATGGCAGACAAAAACGATATTGGCAGAGTCGGCAAACCGGTAGTGATGAAAATCGAAGCCGGCAAGGTTCGTGAATTTGCCAAGGCAATTAAGGATCGCAACCCAATTTACCTCGATGAAGCTGTGGCCAAGCAAGAGGTTGGCGGTATTATGCCACCGCCGACATTCTTGATGACACTTGCCCTGTGGGATGACGGGGATGGACAGCCGCGTGTGCAACTAGACACTCGGCGGATTCTCCATGGCGAGCAGGAGTTCGAGTACTTCAAACCGATTTATGTCGGTGACACCCTCACGGCAGTGACGAAAGTCGCCAATATCTTTGAGAAAACCGGCGGACGTGGTGGGACGATGACTTTCGTGGTGATGGATACTGACTTCACTAATCAAAAAGGTGAAAAGGTCGCGGTGGTACACTTTACGGTGATCGAGACTGGGCAAGCGGTTGCGAGCTAGAGCAATTTACCGTTGCGCTCACTCTCAATCCTCGCTTACGACCCTCACCTTAGCCCTCTCCCTGCCAGGGAGAGGGAATGTCGAGCGTGAAGCAAGCGAGAGATACGACTCAGGCAAATCCAACGAGAATTTGCTTTAAGGAGAAACATTGTGGCACGGACGAAACTTTACTTTGAAGATGTAAAAGAAGGCGATGAGCTTCCGCCGTTCACCGTCGAGAACCTCACCCGTGGTGACTTCGTCAAGTATGCTGGCGCCTCAGGCGATTTTACGCCACTGCATTATGACCAGACCTTTGTCGAGTCGGCAGGTATCCCGACAGTCTTTGCCATGGGGATGTTGAACGCTGGTATTCTGAGCCGCTTAGTTGCTGATTATGCCGGGCTCGAGAATCTGCGTAAGTATAAAGTCCGCTTTGCCACGCGCGTCTGGCCGGGCGATTCCATTACTTGCAAAGGCAAAGTCACCAAGAAAGCGATCGAGAATGGTGAGAAAATTATCGAAGGGGAAGTGGCTGCCCTGACGCAAAAAGGGGAGGTCGCTATTCAGGGGAGTTTCCGGGCTGCGCTGCCATCGCGGAACTAGAAGACATCGGAGAGACCGAAGAAGAATGGGCGGTTAAAGAATGGGAGGTTCCGATTCTCCCTGTCTCCGCTTCTTAGGTTCCTTGCTAGAAACTACGCTGCTAGTTGAGCCGGTCGCCGATTGACCGCTTCGCGGCGTCGTTTACGAACCGGTCGAGAGAGTGGGTTCTGACGCCACCGTTTTAACCCGAGTCGCATGTACTCTGCGTTAAGTCCTAAGAGAGTGTTTTGAAAAAGGGATTGGTAAGCTTGAGGGATGAATACACTGCCGCGAGTTTATCCAACGGACCTGACCATGACCGAATGGACACAATTGAAGAGCTTCTTTCCCCCGGCCTCTCGCCG
>VGTJ01000124.1 GCA_016874775.1 Deltaproteobacteria bacterium | reverse complement strand
GCGAGAGGCCGGGGGAAAGAAGCTCTTCAATTGTGTCCATTCGGTCATGGTCAGGTCCGTTGGATAAACTCGCGGCAGTGTATTCATCCCTCAAGCTTACCAATCCCTTTTTCAAAACACTCTCTAAGGCAATGATGATGCGGGTGGTGCGTGTGGTGGTGCCAGCACCCCCATTTGTCTGAGTAATGGTGCGATCTCTTGGCCAAATCGCACGGTGTCTTCATAGTACGATAAGAATGCCATCAGGACGCCATCCATGCCTAATTCGTAGAGACGTTTCAACTTTTCTGCAACCTGTTCAGCAGTCCCAATCACCGGCAACGCTCCTGCACCAAGAGTGAACATTTCGAGCGTAAACTGATCAAATGATCCATTATCTGCGATAATCCCCCGAGCCCAGTTTTCAGCCGCCACCTTATCCATGCGGTCGACAATACGACGACACTCGTCTTGGGCTTCTTTCTCGGTTTCTCTCCACAAAACAAAGGGATAGCAGGCACATTGCACAGCGCGATGGTATTTTTTGGCACGTTCTTTGAACTCTTGCGTCATATCGCCAGAGGCTTCGATTGATGGGGGACCAATGAAGGCAATGTCACAGTAGCGAGCGACCAGATCTTTTGCTTCGGGCGAGACTCCAGCGTTGGCAATGGGTGGATGCGGTTTGCACATCGGTTGTGGCAGCACATAACCGCCGGTGATATTATACCAAGGAGACGAAAAATTGAACGTGCCCGGCTCCTGCGTCCACAGTCCTTTGAGAATTTCGATGAAGGCTGCAGTGCGTTGATATCGCTCAGCGTGTGGCATCAGCTCGATCCCCATCATGCCAAATTCGCCTTTGCTCCAGCCGCTGACGATATTGATGCCCCAACGTCCACGACCGATGTGATCGAGGGTGGCGCCCATCTTTGCAGCAACTAACGGATGGAACACTGGCACATGCACGGTCGAGTAAATATGGATGGCACGGGTAACCGCCAGCAGCGCAGACGCCCACGTCATCGTTTCCATCGAGGTGCCCAAGTAATTGGTTTTGCCACCAAAGCCACGCCAGCGACTCACGGGAAAAAGGAAATGCATCCCAGCCTCTTCGGCAGCTAGCGCAATGCGCTTATTCGATTCGTACGGCCACTCGTCTGGCGCGCCTTGCTCAGATCGATACGTACTGATCGCATACATATTGCTGCAGTTGGGCATAAACAAGCCCAGCTGTAGCCCTTTTCGCGTTTCGTCCTGCACTCATGCGTTCCTTTCGGCTCGTGTGATCTATTGGGCTATAGCGTCACTGTGAAGAAAAGAACAGCACCTCGCTTGACAGGGTAGAGAAATTTCAGGAGATAGTGAACGAGAATTCATTGCGAAAAAAATATTTTTCTCATGACAGCACTCACCTCCCTGTCTCATTATCAGCGGCGAAAGGAAAAAACACGACACGACCTTTTGCTCGCAGCCCGCAAGGTGCTGGCCGAAAAAGGCTATTACGGCAGTAAGATCGTCGATATCGCGAAAGCGGCTGACATTGGTGTTGGCACGTTCTATTTATATTTTCCGACCAAAGATGCTCTGTTTCTTGAATTAGTCGAAGACGCCGCTCGCCTCCTGAAAAAAGATATAGACACTGCACGAGATACCGCTGTCGATCCTGTAGATAAACTGCGAGCCGCAAATAAGACATTCTTCCACTTCGTCCAAGCCAATCGTGAGGTGTTCAAAATCATCTTTGGGCACGGCAATGCGTTCAATGAACTGCTCCGTCAGGTGTATGCATTGTTTGTTGCTGACGCGACTGAGCGGGTGCAAGAAGGAATCGCGCAGGGAGCCTTTCGGCCAGTTCCTGTCCCTATTGTTGCGAATGGGCTTGTCGGAATGGCAGCACAGGTTGTGTCCTGGTGGATCGAACAAGAAGAGTTTTCTGCCGACGAAATGGCAGAGACAATGACTGACATGGCGCTGTATGGACTTGCTCGGTCGTTGCCGGTGTCTTGCATAGATAGTGGAAAAAAATGAGCCTTCCGGTGAAAGGAAAAACCGAACGGATCAACCTCTATGGTGTGAAATGTCCGTTGAACTGGGCCAAGGCAAAAGTTCGCCTGGAAGATCTGGAACGCGGTGACATTCTCGAAGTGCTCATTGATGATCCCAAAGGACGGCGCGATATTCCTCGGGCTGCAGAAGCTGAAGGGTACGCTATTGCGCAGATCGATGAAATCACCGGTGGTTGGTGTATTGCGATTGAGAAGTAACGGGATTGCTGCTTGCCCATAGTCACCCTGCGACGGGCTCAGGGTGACCGGGGACCGTTCGTGCTGAGCCCTGAGCCGAGTCGAAGGATCGAAGCGTCAACGTACTGAGGGAGGAATTTTTCATGCCGCTCCGTATCGAAAAAAACGGCCCGGTCACAACTGTTATCTTGAATCGTCCTGATGTTCGTAATGCTGTGAACCATGCGACCGCCTTGGAACTCCAAGACGCGTTTCGTGCGTTTGAGGCAGATCAAGAAGCACTGGTGGGAGTGCTATGGGGTGACCACGGTACCTTCTGTGCTGGCTATGATTTGAAAACCGTTGCCTCTGGACAAGGGCTTGGCACGTTCGACCCAGAGGGCGATGGTCCGATGGGTCCCAGTCGGATGTTACTGAACAAACCGGTGATTGCCGGTGTCAGTGGCTATGCCGTTGCTGGCGGACTTGAACTTGCCCTGTGGTGTGATCTGCGAGTGATGGAAGAAGATGCCCAGGTTGGAGTGTTCTGTCGTCGTTGGGGAGTTCCGCTGATCGATGGAGGGACAGTGCGCTTGCCACGATTGATTGGCATGGGGCGTGCGCTTTCTCATCCTCACTGGTCGTGCAGTCGGCGCGCAGGAAGCCCTAGCGATGGGACTCTGTAACCGTGTCGTACCGAAAGGAAAAGCGCGAGAGGAAGCCGAGAAGCTCGCCCATGAGATTGCACGGTTTCCACAGATCTGTATGCGTGCCGATCGCATGTCTGCTTATCAACAGTGGGACCTCGATTTGGTGAGTGCGCTCAAGAATGAAGCCCGCGGTGGTATTGAACCGTTGCGTCAGGAATCTCGTGCAGGAGCTACCCGCTTTGCTGGTGGCAAAGGGCGCAGCGGGTCGTTTGAGGAGATATAGAAAAGTAGCCAGTAGCCAGCATGGGGAAAGGTGTTTTTTCTCTACTGACTACTGAATGCTGACTACTGACTACTTTTCTTAGTCAAATATCCGCTCTCCTGTCGCAAACAACCACCACACAACCAGACCGACAATATAGACTCCGGCAGAGATTAAGAACACCAGTTGCCATGAGCCCGTGGCATCGAGGATCATACCAGTCAGCGTGACACCGACGATGCCAGGAATCGTTCCCGCTGTGTTAGAGAAGCCGAGCAGAATACCCGCGTAGCGTGGACCGATGTCCAGATGATTGACCGCAAAGCCAGAGAGCGCAAACGCGCCGAGTCCGAGCGCGCAGCACATATAAAAGACGGCGAGCCCAATCGTGTTCACGCCACTGATCAACGTGAGAAAGGTTGCTGCGCCAAGGAAACCAACGGTCTGCATCAATTTGCGAACGAGGGTGAGGGAAAGTCCAGCCTTGAGGAGGCGATCCGCAGTCCAGCCCGCGACATTACTCATCAGGAACATGACGAGCCACGGCAGCACGGTATAAATACCGACCTTATGTAACTCCGCGTGCAACACTTGGGTGAAGTAGGTCGGCAGCCAGGTGAGAATGACGTAGAATCCCCAGTTCGAGCAAAAGTGATTGATAATAATGGCCCAGACGGGAGCTTTGGAAAGTAGCAGTCCCCAGGGAATGTTCTCGTTCTTTTGTGGTGCTGGGGTGTTGGCGCGGATGGCTTCGACCTCAGCAGGGCTGATGGAGTGATGTGTCTCTGGGGCGTCAGAAGCCATGAAATGCCAAAACGCATACCAGATAAATCCCAACATCCCGAACACGTAGAACACCGCCGGCCAGCCCCAATGGGTCACGATAATCGGGGTGGAGAACAGAGCGCCAACAGTTCCCAACGGAATACCACTGGCATTGAAACCGACTGAGCGAGCCCGTTCTTGGCGTGGAATCCACTGAGCAAACAGATTGTGAATTGCTGGAAAGGCAATCCCTTCCCCTAAGCCCATGCCAACGCGTGCAAGAAATAGTACCGTAAATGAGATATAGGCTGCTGGTGGAGTCAGAAGGGTAAACACCGACCACCATAACACGCCAAATCCGAGGACCACTTTGCCACCGTAACGATCGGCTAACCAACCGCCGAGCACTTGGGTAGCGAGGTATCCATAAAAGAAAGAAGAGAGCACGATCCCACGAGTCGTTTGATCCCAACCAAACTCGGTAGCCATTGGAATCACTGCGACCGACATATTCACACGATCGATGTAGCAAATGAGCGTACTGAAAAAGCACAGCAGGACCAGCGTAAATCGTCGCGGCCAATACTGGCTGAGAGGTACTGTTGAGATTGGCGTCGATGTGAAGTCTGTTGGTTCTGGCGCTGAATGCACAGCCATTGTAACCCTCCTTAGGCCGCTCCTTTCGAAGCGGCCTCTTTCTCTACGCGGAGTTGGGGGCTGTGGTCAACGGGAGGGCTTTACCAACGCTCCGTAATTAAAACTGAAGGCAGAGTCTGGGTACAGCTTCCGACAGAATCCCTAAGATCCTACTAGCTGGCCAGAGCTAGACAATTTTGGCCCAGTCTTGGAAAAGCAAACGTTTACCGCCATGGTCACCACTAGTTATGGAGGGTGTACAAAACCTGGGGAGACGAGTGTTAACGTTTCTGGCTTACGGGCAGAAATTCGTCCGTATAATCGCTGGGATCTCACATGGAAAGATTTATGGGGAGGGAGGTGGTGTCCACTCGTTGCAAGGGCTGTTACCCGTCGAATTCTTCTGCGGTTTGACTCGCAAAGAGTGGCAACTATTCGGATTATTGGTCGTGGGGGACATGGCCAGGAAGTGATCCACGAACGACAGGTTGAAGTTAAACAGAACTGATGAATGACAGAATGTGACCCCAATGGGCTTTATCAGAAACGGCCCTGAAGGTGATTGCGACATAAAGCAGTTACTCAGGCGATTGCAGTACAATCGGGTGAAATTCATGAACAAATGCATCGAGCAATTCCGTTTTATTCCGGTCGCTTCAACGCCAGGCCACTTTCCGACGCAACTTTCGTTGCCGCATCCAATTGCAAACCAAACCCGTCAGCCATACGTGTAAGATAATTAAAAATGCCGACGACGTGCGCGACTTCGAGGCACGCTTGATCGTTGAAGCCAAGATCTCGCAACGGTTGCCAATCTTCTTCGACCATCTTGGTTGGTGTTGCACTGAGTTTTTCTGCAACCGCACAAAGTGCATGGTCTCGCGGTGAGAGGCCGGAGACTTCACGCCAGCGTTTTTGTTTGATGGCTTCCACCAATGCCGGATTGCCAAGTTCGGCACGCAGGAACTCTGCGTGAGATTGGGTTCAATAATGACAATCTTGTGCCCCTGCTGCGACAGCCGCGATCATTTCTCGTTCCTGCCGCGTGAGCACGCTTTCCGGAGACCACATAATCTCACGAAAAAGTCCGACCCATGTTTGTGCGATCCGTGGGTGGGTACGAATAAGTCGTCCCATCGCCGGTAGGAAGCCAAAGTCATACGGATATTTCGAACCAGGTGGAAGCTGAGCTCGGACGTCTGCTTCGCTTGGAATGTTGACCCATGCTTCTCGTGTGGATGAGTGACTGGACGCTTTCATGGTGTACTCCTCGAGAGACCAACTAGCCGAACAGTATCACGTTCACTGCTGATCAGACAAGAAAACAGTCAGCCACAAGAAACCTCGCACCTTGCAAATACTGGCGTTGTCGGGCAGGGTAACTTCCTATCTCTTCGCATGCGCAGGTGGGCTATGGGTGGGGCCTTACACAAGGTGATCGTCATCGCGGTCTTGAGTTTTTGCTCTTTTCCTTGCGGTGTTGCTGAGACACAACCTTCGACTTCTCTTGCTGCGCCTCACCATCAACACGGCCATCACGGAATGTTTTTTGACCACGGCCAAATGCAGGAGTGGCGTGGACAAAGTGCGTCTTCGACGTTCGCGCGTATTCAGAATGACGTCTTTACGCAAAGCTGTGCGTTGCAATCCTGTCATGGGTCGAATGCCAAAGCTGGCGATTTAGTCCTTGAGCCTGGCTTATCGTATAACGCGTTGGTGAATGCTGCCCCTGCGAATCCTGCCGCGAATGGTGGAGGCAAGAAACGTATCCTGCCTGGCGATCTCAGTCGTAGCTTCTTGTGGAACAAGATTAGTGCGCAACTCACGAATGGTGAAGGTTCTCCCATGCCGTTTGGCTCAAGTCCTTTCAGCACCTTGAACCCAGAACTGACCGAAGTCATTCGCAAATGGATTCTCGCAGGTGCGCCTAAAGAAGGTATTGTCGAGGGCACTGGTGGCAGTGGTGGTAGTTCTGGGCAGCAGCAACCTCCAATCGAACCGCTAGCTCCACCTGCAGCAAGACAGGGATTCCAGGTGAGGATTCCTGCGTTTGCCTTGGGGAGTCAGCCTGAACGGGAAGGCTGCCTCTTCGTGCGCTTGCCTAATACCGAAGCGATTTACATGTCTGGCTATGAAATCCATATGCGTCCCGGCAGTCATCACTTCATCGTCTACAGCTACAACGGTGAAGCATGTGACAAAGACAGAGACAATGATGGAACACCGAATTGTCTGGATCAAGACTCGGGCGAAGCATTCCCCCCCCCTCAGTTTATCGATGACATCGGCTGTAATGACAAAGGGCCCAATGATCGCTTCCAGAAGTCGTTCATTGCAGGTGCGCAAACGCCAAACTCAACAGTTTTCTACCCACCAGGGATTGCGCTGAAATTGGAGCCACGCCAAGGACTCCTCCTCAATGCCCACTACATCAACTATTACCAAGACACCCAAGGTGAAGTGTTGCTCAACATCAACACTATCCCAGCGAACGCTGTGAAGTACGAGGCGAAGATCATTTTCGATGTTATCGCCAATTCGTTTATCTCCGTACCGCCACAAACTGTGAAAGAGGCGCGGTGGGCATGGTCACCCAGTAAACGGTCGGCGCTCATGGGGCTGACATCACACATGCATAAGCGCGGGACCCAGTTCACCATTGACCACATTGGTGCTGACGGAAGCGACAAAAATCCCGCCAATGGGCCGGTCGATGATCAAGGGAAGAAACATCTCTATGTGAATGCTGACTACGCTGATCCCGCCAACCTGGGATTTCCGTCTCCGCTTATTCTCGAACCTGGAGAACAACTGTCTTACACCTGTCGGCATGACAATGGTGTGAATCGCCCGCTCAAGATGGGATGTGAAGAATCAGCTGGTGTGACCCCTGGTCGTCCACTGGAAGCGGCACGTCACTGCCAGAGCGATAGTGACTGCGCAGGCTTTGGCACTGGTCGCTGTGTGCCAGCAAACTTAGTGTTTGGTTTTACCTCAGATGATGAGATGTGCATCATGCCTGGGGTCTACTATGAGTTGGAAACGAGCCCAGTCGACACCGTGCCGTCTGCTTTTACGCCCTCCCAAGTCACGCGGAGCACGGACAATGCTGCCACTGCGTTAGCGGAAGAAAGTTTCACGCCATCGATCAGTGGCGATGGAACGCGGATTGTATTTGCTTCGAGTGCCGATCTGGTTGGGCAAAATACTGATGGGTCACTTGAAGTGTTTGCTGCCGACTTGTCGACGACCCCCACGATACGCCAATTGACAATGACGAGTGGTCCGACTCAAGCCAGTGCCTTCCCGGTTATTAGCAATGATGGCTCAACAGTGACGTTTACCTCAAACGCAGATTTATTGAAGAATGGCACCAACAGTGATGGAAATCCCAAAATCTTCGTGACCAATTTCGCTGGTAGCAATCTTCGCCAACTCACGAATACGCCAGCCGGAACCAATGGACCATTCCTCAGCAGTACCGGTGAGTTGCTCAACTTGCTCGGCCTCTCCATTAGCGGTAATGGCAGTGTGGTGGCGTTTACCTCAACGGCCCCGTTAGGTGGCCGCAGCGGAACCTCTCAAGAAGTCTTTGTGCTCGGAACGAATGGAACTGGACTCCGTCAACTGACGACTGGCACTGTTGGCAATAGCGCGAACCCCAACCTGGCGATCAATGGAGTATCTATTACTGAAGACGGCGCGCGTATCGTATTCTCCTCAACTGGCAACTACGTCAACAATAACGGATTTCAGATTCCGCAGATTTTCACTCTTGCCAGCGATGGCTCTGGGATAGCGCAACTGACCATTTTTAGCCAAGGGGCATGTGAGGAAAGTGGTGGTACACTGTGCGTTGGCACGTTCGTGGCTCCGACGTTTAGTGATGATGGGAGCCGCATCGGTTTCTTACGCTTGTTGGTGAATCTCGATAACCTCACTTCACCCAAATTGCTGAACACTGAACCGTTCATCATGAATGCAAATGGTACAGACCGGCGACAGCTGTTCGATGCCCCATCGGCTCAGGTGAACTGCTCACCGGTGACACTGAGTAGGAATGGAGTTCAGTCCGCGTTTATCTGTACAGACGAGGTGACGAAACAAGGAAAACTGTATGTGAATAATCCAGCAGGAGGCGCACTACAAGCTGTGACTGCTACGTTTTCCAATAGCGGCTTGACCGCACCGCCAGCGGTGAGTGATGCTGGAAGCACGATCGCCTTTGCTGCGAAAGCGAATCCTGTAGGGCAGAATGATGACGGTAATGCAGAACTTTTTGTTGCGGCTCAAAGTGGCAGTGGAACGGCAGCATTGTTAGAAAACCCGCGTTCAGGTTCAACCCAAAGCGGTATCGGTATCATGAGTGGCTGGGTATGTCGCGCCAGTCGTGTTGAGCTGGTCATCGATGGTGTTCACCAGTTGCAAGCGGTGTATGGCACTGGTCGGGAAGATACGCGGGCGACCTGTAATGATACCGATAACGGATTCTCACTTTTGGTGAACTGGAGCCTGTTGTCAAATGGAACCCACACCGTAGTGGCTCGTGCAGATGGTGTGGAGTTTGCGCGGGCGACCTTTACCGTGCACAACCTGGGAGCAGAATTCTTGCGAGGCCTCAATGGAGAATGCACGGTTGCAAACTTCCCACGGGCAGGAACCAACACGCCGGTACATTGGGATGAAAGTCTGCAGAACTTCGTTCTCGGCCCGAATCAGAACAGCAGTGGAAATACCGGTGTCAATGGGAATGGCACTGCCAAGCTGGAAAACCCTGCCGGTGGGTCGACTCAAAGTGGTATCGGCGTTGTGAGCGGGTGGGCGTGTCAGGCTGGAAAAGTCGAACTGGTAATCGATGGGACTATTCGGTTACCTGCTGACTATGGTTCCGGTCGCGAAGATACGCGTCCTATTTGCAATGACACGAACAATGGCTTTGCACTCTTGGTGAACTGGAACCTCCTCTCTCAAGGCGCACATACCTTAGCTGTCGTTATTGATGGACACGAGGTCGCAAAGGTGCCGTTTACCGTGACGAATCTCGGAACGCAGTTCTTGACTGGTGTAAATGGTGAATGTTCAGTGACGAATTTCCCTCAGTCCGGGAAAACCACCAACGTCCGCTGGGATGAAGGGGTGCAGCACTTTGGTATTGTTGGGGTAAAGTGAGATGGCGGCTGGAGAGGCGTAATACCACATCTCGAAAGATAGGAGCATTTGCGTGTCACCCTGAGCGGAGCGAAGGGTCTCTCCGAGAGATTCTGCGCCGCTCCGCGGCTCAGAATGACAGGGCGCCCAGGTTCGGAAACGCTACCATCAGAAGAGATTTGATATAACCTGCTACGCCTCTACGAAAGCCCTGAAACGCGCACTACGTTTCTTCGCCGTGCATTCTGCTGATCGTTCCATCGGCGAACTCAAAATAGATGGCTACACGCTCCTCTGGCGCAAGCACCGGCAGCCGGAGCTGCTCCGGCTGTGCTTCATAATAGAGCTGCTCGGCTTGTTGACACAGGGACAATAAGACAGTGAGACGTACGCGATAGACGTAATTTGACGCACCAAGCTGCCGTAGGTGAAAAAGTTCATCGTCTTCTTGGCGGATCAGCTGCCACAGGTGTGGTGCATGTTCAGCCAGCCACGCATCTATGGGAGCGAAGTGTTCAGAAAGCGGATGTGTTGCCGTCTCGTAGCGCTGTTGCAGCGTTGCCGTTGCCGAAATCGCACGTCGGGATGTTGGAGTCGGTCGTGGCCCCTTGGGGGGAGAAACTTTTGCCTGTGTTGGTGCGAATGCCATGCGACTACCTTTCTTTCTGCCAGATCGGTCAGAGTCGCCCGGCCTTAATTCTTAGCCGCCGCCGCTACATTTTCCGTCTCTTTCTCCTCAGATCAAGGCTCCGGAACGTCCCTATTGTTGTCCACTCTGAGGGGAGATGCAAGAGCAAAAAGCGAAAAAAAAGCGAAAAAATTATTTTCCTTTCCGTAGGATTTCCATTAACTCGAACCGCCGGGCGCCCAGTGGCACGTTGTAGGTCATCGTATCGCTGAGTGTGAATAGCGTCGCACGATCTTTTGCGTAGTTAATCCAGGAGGTACCGACCAGAAGCGGTAAAGGGAGGCCATTACTACCAGGATGGCTCGCGGGATGAGCATGCGCAGTGAGGACTAAACGAATGAAAGTTCCGGCTGCATTATAGGTGAGGATCATCAGCGGAGTGTAAGTTTGTTGATCGAGGAAGAAGACTCGCTTCCCGAAAGGATGGGAGTGGAGCGGTGTGCAGGAGAGGACGAGCGTCCGGCGCAGTTCCCACGGCACTTGTGGGTACCAGTTATTCTTGCCGCCGTACTGCAGTTCTATGGTTCGCAAAAAACCTGGAACCAGCATCAGGCGGGCACCGTCAAATGTCCAGGTATACTCATGCAAATAGCCTTGGAAAAAAAACGGCGGCTGCTCTTCTTGTAGCATCTCGTAGTATCCGCCAATCGGCGAGAGGAAGTTCACATAATCCTTACGGGTACGACGGTTTTGTGGGGAATAGCGCCACTGTTCGACTGTACGACGCGCGTCATTATAGAACGTGCGCAGGTTCATGACTCCTTCTTGGTCTGAGGGCGCGAGCAGTTCAAAGGAGTTCTTGAGGTAAACCCCTTGGGCCTGCCACTGCGGATCATTGTCCGCAGGATTCGGGCGGTGCATGCCAAAACGAATGCGCATATGGCCGCGGTTACTGTGCTCGATCCCACCGCTCGCATTGAACTGACGAGGATGGGCGCGTAGCTCAAAACTCTCGCCCATGTCTCGATAGCGGAGGTTCCAGGCGAGTTTCTCTCCGGCGTGCGGGTCGCTGTGAGCAAGCAGGGGAAACGGAACTCCGGCCTGATAATTGGCGAGGACACCATCACCATTCAGCGACACCGCCTGTGAATGATGGAGGGTGGCATCGAAATAGGACTGACGCGGAGGGAGATCAGTGGTGTCCTGGATTGTTATGCTGACATCTCCCGCGCTAATCAACTGCAGCACTTCTGGAGGAAGGACATCCTTCGCTAATTGGCTATTGGTGGTGGAAAGCGTCACTCCCGGTTCTAGACCAGCAACCCGTGGCATTCCCTGCGTATAGGGGCGAAAGTGAGCTTCGAGCGCTGTTTGTTCAGGCCATAGCGATGGGCAGAGGAGTGCATCGATCAGGAGAGTGGCAATGAAGAAGCATTGCCGGACGAGACCTTGGGAGCACGGCCTCTCTGGTGCATGAGTCGGTATTACGATGCGCTTCACACGTACCCTCCTTTGACGACGAGTAAGACAGAATGTTATCAGGGAACATACTATGAGCATGGACGAGAAGACAATCACGCTGAAGATCAAGGGAAAGGACAACCACGAGTAATCGTATGAAGATACTAACGAGCCTGATACTGGCAACGGGGTTGTCTGCCATTGGAACGGTAGCCGGAGCAGAGATGTTTACCGAAGAGATCGCAAGTGCACTGAGGATCGAGAGCTACATCTATGTCGCGACACGGCGCATGAATGGCCAATGGAGCACCGCTGCTCCTGTGTGGTTTATGTATGACGGCGAAGGACTCTACTTCACAACCGCGCCGAGCAGCCACAAGGCGCATCGCATTCATCGTAGGAGCCCGGTCAAAATTTGGGTGGGCACAAAAGATGGCCCATCGTTTGAAGCAAAGGCGCAATTTGTGAAAGATGGAGCACTTGCCGAACGGATGGGAAAATTCTACAGCGATAAGTATTGGATTGCGTGGTTAGGATTCTTCAGACCGCGGCCCGCACGTGTTGGCTCAGGAAAGACTCTGCTTGTGAAAGTGACGCCGGAGTCAAAGCCGTCGCAACCAGAAGAGGTTCCTTCAGCGACGACGTCGGATCCACAGCCATAATCAGTATACGGTCTGGGATTCTTGGAGAGACGCCCTCAGCCGACGTCTCTACGCTCTCTACCCTGATCTCTCGTGGAGTTACTTATTCACAAACTTCGCCGTTCGCTTTTCGAGAAACGCGGAGATTCCTTCTTTGCCATCGACCGTGTGGGCGCGTGCGGCAATGACCTGCGACTCCAGTTCCATCTGTGTTTCCAATGTCTCGCTGAACCCACTATGGAGTAATCGTTTTGCCCCGCCAAATGCGCCAGTCGCTCCGGCAGCAAGTTGGGCAGCCAGGGCGTCAGCCTCTGCCTGTAGATTCGCATCGGGGACGACCTTTGTGACGATGCCCCATTTCATTGCTTCCTGAGCGGAAAGGATGCGATTCGTCAGTGTCAGCTCTAACGCCCGTTTGAGGCCAACGATGCGCGGCAGGAAGTAGGTGGATGAACCATCGGGCGTGAGACCTGCACGCGTATACGCCATTGTGAACTTGGCTGATTCGGCAGCAAGGACAAGATCACAGAAACAACATAAGCTCATCCCCGCTCCACCAGCTGTGCCGTTGACTGCAGCGATGAGCGGCGCATCCATACGGGTAAAACGTGACACTGCGGCATGCAGATAGGTCGTGACTTCTTTGAGGTGATAGGGCGTGTTCTCACCTTGCGCGGCAAAGCTCTTCAAGTCGCCTCCACCAGAAAATAACCGGCCTGCACCGGTCAGGATAACCGCACGGATCTCTGGATCTTCACTACAGCGCAATGCGGCATGCATGAGATCTTTGCCCATATCTGCATTGAGCGCATTGGCGGCTTCTGGGCGGTTCATTGTGATCCGGGCGACGTTGTTCTTTACCTCAAAGACAATTGTTGCATATTCCATGAATAGCCTCCGTGTGAATATTGAGTCTGGTGGACGTATAAGGTCACGTAACACGCCGCACGCAACAAGCAAAGCGTAGAACGTGTTGCGTGAACAGAGAACCGCGTTTAGGTCTGCTGCCGCAAAAACGTTGCCACTGCCTGTCCGATCTCAGTTGGTGAATCTTCCTGAATAAAGTGTAAACCTTTGACTGTCACTTCCTGTTGGTTTGGCCATGTTCGGCAGAAATCACGCGCTTTGCCAGCGAGGATCATCCCTGGTTCGGCATTGATAAAGAGCCTCGGGATATTGCTAGTCGCAAGCCACTGCGCATAACGCCCGACGATCTCGACTACATCCGCCGGTTCTCCAGCAAGCGGAATCTGTCGTGGCCAGGTGAGCATGGGGCGCCGCACTTCTCCAGCTTCCAGGTATGGACGCCGATACACCACCATTTCTTCTTCCGTCATTGGCCGGAGGACGCTCGCAGGAAGAATACGTTCAACGAAAATGTTTTTTTGCAAGACAACTTCTTCTCCCGCAGGAGAGCGCATCAAGCGGAAGATGTTCGTCGCGGCTTCCGGCCACTCTTCCCATAACAGCGGCCTGACAATCGCTTCCATGTAGACGAGGCCTTTCACGCGGTCAGGATGGCGATGCGCCCAATGAAACCCAAGGGCGGATCCCCAATCGTGAACGACCAGAGTGACATTCTTCGTGAGCCCCAGGACGTCAAACCATGCATCGAGGTAACGTGCGTGGTCAACAAAGCGATAGGAACCACTAGGATTTTTGCCCGAGTCGCCCATGCCGATGAGGTCTGGTGCAAGACAGCGACCCGAACGTTCAACGTGCGGGATCACATTGCGCCAGAGATACGATGAGGTCGGATTGCCGTGTAGAAACACGACTGGATCGCCGACACCAACATCGATGTACACCATTTCTGAGTCGAGGACTTTGACTCGGCGACGCGTGTAGGGGTCGTGAGGGGAGATGGGTTGGGTCATGCTGAGTCCCTTTTTTCGTTCCCCCCTTTGTAAAGGGGAACCTTAATCCTATTTTCAGCCTTTCGCCTGTACCCCCGCAATCTCCGCCATCAACTTATAGGCCTGTGGTTGGCTCGATTGCACGAGCATAGTGGAAACGCCGGCTTGCTCCCACATTTTGTAGCGCTCGCGAATGCGTGACTCTGGACCGCACAGAGACATCTCGTCACACAGTTCGTCCGGGACGAGCGCTGTCGCTTCTTGCTTACGACCAGAGAGATATAAATCCTGGATTTTGGCAGCGACATCACCATACCCATAACGCGAAACCATCTCGTTATGGAAGTTTTTGTTTCGTGCTCCCATGCCACCAACATAGAGCGCTAGGGTTGGTTTCAACTGGGCAAGGCAGGCTTTGACATCATCGCCAATAACAACTGTACAACCAGCGGCGATATCAAAGTCTTTCCATGACTTCCCGTTACCCGCGCGTTGGAACCCTTCCTCGATCGCGGGCTTGAACATCCCCATGCGTTGCGGTGAGAACCAGATTGGCAGCCATCCATCGGCAACTTCAGCCGTCAGGCGAATACTCTGCGGTCGCATCGTGGCAAGGTAAATGGGCAACTGCCGCCCGTGCAGGATCGACTTCAGGGGCTTCCCAAGTCCAGTTGCCTCGGCTCCGCGATAGGGTACTTGATAGGCTTTGCCGTCAAGAACAACCGGTTTCTCGCGTGCCCAGATTTGTCGCAGGATGTTCACATACTCACGTAACCGCGCCACCGGTTTGTCATACGGTTGTCCGTGCCAGCCTTCGACGACTTGCGGTCCGGACAAGCCAAGGCCAACCAATACGCGACCACCTCCAGCAAGCGCATCGAGCGTCGACATCGTCATCGCACACATTGCTGGGGTACGCCCTGCAAGTTGCATGATGCCAGTCCCTAACTTGATACGTGAGGTTTTCGCGGCAAGGTACGCTAATGGTGTCACAGCGTCTGAGCCGTAGGCTTCCGCTGTCCAGAGCGAATCATAGCCGAGTCGTTCTGCTTCAAGGACAAAATCAACCGGTAGCCTGACCTCACTACCAGTGTATCCAATGCTGATCCCAAGTTTCATGGCGACCTCCTGCTTCCGTCGTAGAGATCTCCCGGCGGGGCGTCTCTATCGTGCGCCACAGGTACCTGTGCGATACAGGAGCGTCAATCGGGGGAGGTATGTCTGTTGGGTACGGTAGGCACAAACGAACACGCAGTGGGGGTGGTGGGGGTGGTGGGAGTGCGTGCTCGTTTGTGACCGTAGTACACTTATCGTCGTTTCCACGAAAGCTTTAGGCGATGCCTCCGATCCCTAGCGCAATAGTCCGAAGGCTGAATTCCTCTGCAACTGTGATCTGTCCCCTCAAGCCGATTTTTGCGCCACAAACGTCCAATACGTGGGCATCAAGTCGGCATTCTCTTGCTGTATAGTGAACCCTGCTCCTTGAAGCATCTGCATAATTTCGGGACGGGTGTTGACGATATTGCCCCATGTGACTTCAAACCACTGCTCAATAATACTCATGGTGAAACGGCGATCTCGCAGGTCGTTGCCGTTCGCCGGCGCGCAACGATCAATTAAGAGTAACGTCCCACCTGGTTTGAGGCTTTGCTGACACCGCCGCAGAATATCTTGCTTGGCCTGATCTGGTACTTCATGGAAGACCTGAACCATCGTGATGAGATCAAATTCGTTACGGAAGTCGATTTGTTCCGCACCAACCGCGGCCAGGCGTATCCGGTTATGCAAGCCGCTGGCAGCGATTGCCCGCTTTGAGGTCTCTTGGAAATGACCGAAGGGCTCGACTCCAGTCACCTGACAATGAGGAAATTGCTTGGCAAACTCAATCAGAACCGTGCCGCTGCCAGAGCCAACATCCATGACGGCAGCTCCGCTCGCCTGCAGGCGCTGCTCTATCCCTGGAAGCTGGCGCGCGACCGAGACTACCTGTGGCGCACGTTGTGCTGAGATCTGGCCTTGGAAGGAATAGAAGTCTTCAGCATGGGCCGAGAAGGGACGGACCGCGCCGGAACGAAACATCTCTGGATAGTCGAGATAATCGCGCGCGAGGCTGGTCAGAATATGGGCACCGATCAAATCTGGCGACCCCTCGGCAAGAACTTCATCCATGAAAGGAGCGAAAACAAAACCTTTGCTGTCGTCGTAGTTCAGAATCCCTGCCGTACATGCCGCGCGGCACCAGACCTCTGTGTGCCAGGGATCGAGTTTTGTCCCTGCGGCTAATTCTTGTGCCGAAGCCGCACCTCCACGGCGTTTCAGCTCGGCGAAATAGCCAAGCCGTCCTCCGGTATCAATGATGAATGTGGCATGGAGTCCAAACATCCATCCGCGTACCACGCGGGCTTGGCTGTCTTTGGTGATCTGTTTATCGGGCATTGCAGCTCCTTTGCAATGATAGAGAGGACGGGCCTTTCGCTAAATCGGGCCACAGAACATTCAGCGTACGCATGAGGTTCTCGGGTGTGTCATTATGAGGTCTCATTTAGCCTTGCAAAAACGCCATTATCTCTTTCTGTGACTTCTCTTGCTGTTCTCCCCAGAAAATATGTCCAGCCGGTTCGAGGAGGACGAGTTTTGCCCCAGCAATGCGTTCCGCCAAAATCTGCGAGTTTTCCCAGGGTACCAACAGATCATCTTTCCCTGTGATCACCAGCGTAGGGCAGGTAATCTGTGCCAACCGATCATACGTGTTGTGAGTAAATACTGCCTTCATCCGATGACCGAGCGCCGTTGGGTCGATTGGTCGACGACGACGAGATTCGATCATGGCGGGAATGATTTCTGGATGTTGCGCGATATAGCCTTTGGTGAAGCACGCCTCCGCAAGTAAACGACCGCGCTCTTCTGCTGACAAGGCTTCTGTTGAGTACGCCTTTGCCATCGGTCCTCCGCCGACCGCGACCGACTTCGGCCCGCCAGGAGTTGTGCAACCGAGCACCAAGCGTCTCACTTTGTGTGGATGGCGCAGCGCAAACTCTTGCGCAATCATCCCTCCCATCGAGACCCCGACGATGTGGGCTGAAGCAAATCCGACATGATCCATCAGCGCTGCAGTGTCATCTGCCAGCATTGCCATACTGTATACCATGTCAGGCTTCTCACTGAGACCTGACCCACGCTGGTCGAACGTTAAGACATGATACCGAGCCGCAAATTGGGGAGCGATGGCCGAGAACATCGTCCGGTCCCCCTGCGCGCCATGAATGAGAACAAGCGGCTCTCCGGTTCCCTGCAGATCATACTCAAGCTCGACGCTATTGATCCGTGCTCGCTGTGTTTGCATAGTTCCCTCCTTGATCGTTGCTACACTTCCATATCTCCGACCTCGATGGCAAGATAGCCGCCACGTGATCATGGAGGAAGAAAAATGGCAATGTCGACAATGCTGGTGGCTATGATGATGGTGCTGAATGTGGGCCTTGTCTTCGCGCAATCTCCCTACCCTGAACAGCGTCCACTCGACCTGCGCATCACTGGCGCGTTTGTAGGTCCAGATCAGCAAAAGCGCGACGACATTGTGACGGTCGATGTGACCGTACAAGGGAAACCAATGCTGTTACGAATTGGCAAAGTCGAGGACCTGACCACTCAAGAAAAGAAACAGGCGGTGAAGGGCGAGGTCTTGTTACACAAAGTCCATCTCACTGGTCCTGAGGAGCTGATGGTAGGTCTGCAGAAGCCGGAAGCCCTTGGCAAAATCATTACTATCGAAGGCTGGCTTGATACCCAAAGTCGACGGTTACAAGTCACAGCGATCAAGGGGCTGTGATAGCACGAAATCAGATTCCATGACATTCGTACATTTCGGGTAGCGTGCGCTGTGCGCACGCTACGGTCTCTTGTACAACGCCTAACAGTGTACCAATCTTTCGTGTGCCGATTTAGCGCAGGCAAGTGAGACCTCCCATCTCCCTTTTTCAACAGTGAGGTGACCGTACCAACACGTGTGATTGTCCCAAACGGGACCAACTTTGTTGACCACTCACCCACTTAACGATATAGGGTGGCGACGAAAAGGACCCTTCAAATAAGGCTCTGCAAGTCACGACGGAGGATTCATGACCCGGGACGAAATTGTCGCACGGAATGTGTTCAAGGTGCGCTTATTTATTGATGCATGGGAAGCACTTGACCCAGATGTCGCTATGGCGTGTTTGTCGGATGATATCGTTTATATTAACCAACCATTGGCTCCAGTTGTTGGTCAGCGCGATGTGCGCAAAATCGTCGCAGGCATCATGAAGCTTACACGGAAGGTGCATTGGGAACTGCGTAACTGCTTTGGTCGTGGCAACACGGTGGTTACTGAGCGTTTGGATTGCTGGGATTTCGACGGCAAGGGTTGGGGCCTGAAACTCCCGTGTATCGGCATGTTCGATGTCAATGAAGCTGGCAAAGTCTGCGGCTGGCGCGATTATTTTGATAACAAGATGTGGTTTAACAACGGTGGCCCGACGTTGCATCTGGATTGAGAAGAAAGCTTCTCGTCCCCAGCCGTCAGCTCGCAGCTTGTGAGGCAGTCTTTCTTCCTCATTTTGGCTGATCGATGATGGCTGACCACTGATTCGGGGCTTGACTCTGTTCCTTGACGAATATATCTCATCCTGGGAATATAAATCCTGGGACGAAGAGATTCGGAAAGTTTGACTGGTACCGAATACCCTGTGGCAAACAAGAAAAAAGTATACGAAGCGAATTTCTCTCTGCGTGATAAAGCGGCTGTGTTGGTAGGCTGTACCGCCAGGGAGATTGATAATTTTGTTGAACGGGCGTTGAAGGAGTTTGACGTTAGCCGTGAACAACTGAGCGTTATTCATTTCCTAGATGCGGCTGATACCGACCGGATGACTGTGAACGAACTGCGTGAGACGCTGATCGACGATAGTCCTAATGTCTCGCGCATTCTCAATAAGATGGTGGAGAAGGGCTTGGTGCGTAAGGAACGACAGACGGACGATCAACGCGTGGTCTATGTGTCACTGACGGAGAAGGGACGCAAGCTGCATGCGCGAGCTCACGCAAAGATCACAGGTCACAATGTCAATCTCTCACCCAAGGAGTGCGAAACGTTGATTGAATTGCTCATGAAAATCTAAGCGGCGTTCCCACACAAACAAAATAGTCTTGGGATGTTATCTCCTAGGAAATGTATAGCGGGCAGCAGGAGTTCCGCAAGTAGTGAAGGTGAAAGACGCAGGACTTACGCTTGAGGACCACAAGTATCATTTTAGGGATATGATTACCAAGAAGCAGTACGTCGAATATTTGGTGAGCACGCCGAAGAATTGCACCTGTACGTATCTGGCCGAGCATT